>JAZRKT010000001.1:0-3468 GCA_045646465.1 Eubacteriales bacterium
CTTGTGGAAGCAAACAGCGCAAGTGCATTTTTAATAAATTGCTCAAACCCGTATTTACTGTCACTAGCTACGTGAAGGTACGCACCGCCTGTCAACACGGGAAGTGTTTTATGTGCCGAGTCACAGCACATATCTGCACCAAGGTCTATAGGGTGTTTTGACGGCTGTAAAAATTTCAGATACCCGCCGTGTGCATTATCTACAATTAGCGGCACATCGTACTTTTTACACACCTCTGAAATACCCTTAATATCAAGAATATTTCCAAGATAATCGGGGCTTGTAAGGTATACTGCCGCAACATTTCGGTTTTGCGACAACGTATTTTCAACGCTTCCGGCTGTTACATTGCAGGAGTACAAATTATCATTTTCGCCGTACATCCATACCGTTTCAAAATCCAGCATTGCCGAGGCGTAAACAAAGGATTTGTGCACATTCCTTGCGGCGGCGATTTTATCTCTGCCCTGCTCTTTTCCGATTTTCAAAACGGTGTACAGCATTGCACGTATACAAAGCGATGAGCCTTCTGTACTGTAAAAAGAAGCCTTTGTGTCGAATATACTTGACAGATTCCCTTCACTCTCGTCAATAATGCCGTCGGCTTCGTAAAGGCTGTCAGCACCGTCAATTTCCGTAATATCAAGTCCTTCAAGTCCAATAACATCTTTTCCTTTATGCCCAGGCATATGAAGGCGAACGGATTTTTTCTCTTTATATTGTTTCACAAAGTCCCAAATGGGCGTGGAAATTTTACTCATTGCCCGTTTCCTCTGCAACCTTCATCATAATTGCACACTCAACACGCTTTTTGAAAAGGTCACAGCCGTCCTTATACACGCCTCTCACCGAGCCTGTTGCGTGGTATGCGTTTGCCGCACAGCCGCCGCTGCAGTAAAGGCGAGCCCAGCAGGTCTTACATTCTTCATGTGAATAGACATTACAGCTTGCAAAGTCATCTCTTACATCCTTGTTTGTAACGCCCTTCCACACGTCTCCAAGCTTGAACTTTTCCTCACCCACAAACTGATGGCAGGGATAAAGGTCTCCCCAGGGGGTTACAGCCATATACTCCGTTCCTGAGCCGCAGCCTGAAATCCTTTTATAAATGCAGGGCCCGCCCGTAAGGTCAATCATATAGTGATAGAAGGTAAATGGCTTGCCTTCTTTTTTACGCTCTAGCATAAGCTTTGCAAGGTCTTCATACTGCTGCATTACTTTCTTCTTGTCGTCTTCTGTAAGTGCCGCATCATCTCCGGGAGCACATACAACAGGCTCCATGCTCAGCTCATTGAAACCAAGGTCAAGCATCACCTTGATATCCTCTAAAAAATCAGGATTTGCATGGGTAAACGTACCGCGCATATAGTAATCTTTACCGCCTCTTGCCTTTACAAGCTGTTGGAATTTGGGAACAATTTTATCCCAGCTACCCTTGCCGTTATAGTCAACACGCTTTGCATCGTGAATTTCTTTTCGACCATCAAGGCTGAGAACAACGTTGCTCATTTCCTTATTTGCAAATTCAATTACGTCATCGTCAATAAGCATACCATTGGTGGTAAGCGTAAACCGGAAGTTCTTATTATACTGCTTTTCAATGCTTCTTGCGTATTGAACAAGCTGTTTTACAACATCCCAATTCATAAGAGGCTCGCCGCCAAAAAAGTCAACCTCAAGGTTTCGTCTTGTTCCTGAATTGGCTACAAGAAAATCAAAAGCCTGCTTTCCTACTTCAAAGCTCATCACAGCCCTATCTCCGTGATATTTTCCCTGACTAGCAAAGCAGTACGAGCAATTAAGATTACAGGTATGGGCAATATGTATACAAAGTGCTTTGACAACATCGCCGCTTCTTTCCTTGAAGGTACCTGCAACAGGCTCGAAGTTATCGGGCGCAAACAGACGGTTTGCTTCCTTAAGCGCCTTGACGTCGTCAATACAAAGACGTATTTCCTGTTCGGTTACATCCTCTCTGTCGGCGTATTTTTCGGATACTTTCTTTACGATTGTGTCCTCGTCGTGTTCAAGGAACATTTCTATAATATCGTACGCAACCTCATCAACCGCGTGAATTGAACCCGAACAAGTATCAAGCACTATATTATAGCCGTTTAATTTATACTGATGAATCATTATTTGTTATCTCCTAACTACAATGAAAAATGCCGCTTTTAGGCGGCATTAAATTCAGCTTAGCAAAACAATTACTTGCTTTCCTTGTTTTCGCACTTCTGGTTTGCGATACCGCAGCTTGTCTTACAAGCAGACTGGCAGGAAGTCTGGCATTCGCCGCAACCGCCGTTCTTTGCGCTTTCGCAAAGGTTACGTGTTTCGAGAGTTGTAATACGCTTCATTTATGATTGCCCCCAATCTGTGAAATATTTTATTGACTATATTTTAGCACAAACATATTCAAAAGTCAAGATATTTTTATACATTATCACAGTATTTAAAGCAAATCTTTGTTAATGTATTTACAAACCCGATTTTTGGCAATATAATATTATGGTAAAACACTTAAGGAGGTACACATTTGAAATACGTTTTTCAGTTTTCAATAATTTTATTACTGTCGCTTATCGGCGAGCTGTTAAGCTTCTACATTCCTCTGCCAATTCCTGCAAGCATCTACGGACTAATTTTGATGCTAGTTTTATTATGCACGGGAGTCCTGAAGGTTCATCAGGTTAAAGCGGCGTCAGTCTTTCTTATAGAGATTATGCCTATTATGTTCATTCCCGTGACGGTTGGAATTATGGATTCATATTCTACTCTTACTGCCATACTTCCCGAAATACTGATAGCCGTAAGCATCGGCACAGCCTGCGTTATGGCTGTATCGGGAATTGTTACGCAAAAGATTATGCACAGAGCAGAAAATAAAAGGAGAGCCGAAAAATGACGGAATTTTTACAGGCAAGTGCATATTTCGGCGCCGTAACAAGCCTATTCGCCTACTTCATAGGAGACTATTTAAAGAAAAAGACAAAAATTGCCCTTATCAGCCCCTTACTCATATCGGTTACCATAACAATTATTATTCTTTTATTATTTGACATTCCCTATGAAAAATATCAGGCAAGCACAAAATTCTTACACAATCTGCTGACACCTGTTACAGTTTGTCTTGCGGTGCCTTTATACGAAAAGCTTCAGCTTCTGAAAAAGAACTTTGCGGCAATTACTGCAGGTATAGTTTCGGGAATTATCACCAGCTGTATTACGGTTTTTACAGTTTCACTTATTTTTCGTCTTTCACACCAAGAGTATGTGACTCTGCTTCCAAAGTCAATAACCACGGCAATCGGCGTAGGTCTTTCTGAGAAGCTTGGAGGTATTGCCTCCATTACGGCGCCCGTTATTGTTATTACAGGCGTTTTAGGTGCAATAATTTCTCCCGTAATTTTCAGAATTTTCAGAATCAGCAATTCCCTTGCCAAAGGTATTGCTCTTGGCACATCTGCT
>JAZRKT010000002.1:0-2779 GCA_045646465.1 Eubacteriales bacterium
AGAGTATTGCTTTTACAGAGCACGCCGATTTAAGATATGGCATAAAAGACGGCTGTACGGAAAATACCAGAAAAGAGTATCAGGAGGTATAGCTTCTCAAAAAGCAGTATGAGGAGAATGATTTTGACGGTGCATAGGCAATGTTAAAGACCTTAGGTATTGACAAGAGCTGTTATTTTGAAGGCGGAAAGCCCTATCTTTACTCCATTTAAAAAGCAGGGAGGAATTATTTTGTACAGCGTTTTACCAGAAACCATAAAAACAGCTGATACTCTTGCAGGCGAAAAGTACGGTATTTGCGAGCTTACACTTATGAAAAACGCCGCACGTGCCTGCTTTGACGAAATTTACAAGGAAATCGGCACAAAAGACAAAATTGTTATTCTCTGCGGAAAAGGCAACAACGGCGGGGACGGCTACGAGCTTGCCAGAATACTGAAAAAAGAATGGTTTGACGTATGCTGTATAAGCGTTTTTGGCTGTGAGCCTTTAACAGACACAGCTAAACAGGTATATGATGCCTGCAGGCTGGACGGAGTAGATATTTTTAACATTGACAGAGCCACGCAGATTCTTGATAGTGCGACTATCATAATTGATGCAATATTCGGAGTGGGCTTTAAGGGTGAACTTGACATTGAAAATGATATTGGCTCTCTTATACAGCTTTGCAACAGCCTGAATGCAAAAAGAATTTCCATTGACGTACCAAGCGGCATTGACAGCAGAAATGCAAGCTTAAAGGGTGTTGCTTTTTGTGCTCACCTCACCCTTACTCTTGCCTTTTACAAAACGGGCACTCTAACCTATCCTGCAAGAGAATTGTGCGGTGAAATAAGATTACTTAAAATCGGTTTTCCAAAGGAGCTTGAAGACTCAATTCCCGTTGATGCACTTATTCCCGATGAAGATTATCTCAAAAGTGTTATTCCAAAAAGGCTTCCCAATTCACACAAGGGCAACTACGGAAGGCTTCTGATGTTCTGCGCAAGTGAATTTATGACTGGTGCAGGTGTCCTTGCGGCAGGTGCGGCTTTAAGGTGCGGAGTTGGCCTTGTCCAGATTGCAAGAGACAGTGAAACATTGAAAATTCTTCAACATCACCTTACAGAGCCTATTTTCACGCCCTGCGATACATCCTGCAATGAAGGCATTGAAAGCTTACTTAAAGAGTCTCAAAAAGCAACAGCAGTTCTCACAGGCTGCGGTTTGGGAAAGAGCGAAAATGACAAAAAGGCAGTTTTTTCCTTAATAAAAGAATGCACAGCCCCGTTAATAATTGATGCAGACGGAATAAATGCACTTTCGTCGAATATACTTATCCTAAAGGAAGCAAAGCGCACGCCGATTTTAACTCCCCACCCATTGGAATTTGCAAGGCTCATAGGCAAAACCGTAAGCGAAGTACAGGACAACAGAATAAGCCTTGCACGCAGCTTTGCAAAGGAACACGGAGCTGTTCTTGTACTGAAGGGAGCATGTACGGTAATCGCCTCACCTGACGGCAAGCTTGCAATATGCACCTGTGGCGGAGCCGGTCTATCAAAAGGCGGCAGCGGAGATGTTCTTGCAGGAGTCTGCGGAGCACTTCGTGCTATGGGACTTTCCTCTTTTGACAGTGCGGTGTGCTCAGTATATTTACATGCACGTGCAGGCAATATACTGACAGAGCGTATTTCGGCAAGCGGATTTTTACCGTCCGACTTACCAAAGGTTATAGGTGAACTGCTTCCTTAATTTTTTTAAGGAATGGTGCTTTATCGGAAGAATTTTTAAAAAAGTAATTGCCTTTGTTCTATGTATTACGGTTGTCACCTCCTGCGGTGACGGCAAAAATCTTGCAAAGCTTGTATGCGACAATCTTTATTCGAGCTATTCTCTGTGCGGTGCGTACTGCATTGAAGCTTCAGGGCGGCGTATTGAGGGAGAGCTTGAGCTTTTACGCTCGGACATAACAAAAATCAATTTTCTCAGTCCCGACGAGTATTCTTCGATCAGTGTTTCAAGTGATTATTCGGGCAAGAGCGACATAATATCCTTTGAGTTTTCAGGCATTCCCGCAGATGTCCCAAAGAGCATTGCCACAGGGCTCAGTCTTATGCTGTCGCTGTTTTCGGACAGCATTCCTTCTGCTGTTTCAGCTTTAGATAAAGAGGCTTTTTCGGTAAATGATAACAACGGCAAAGCAACGGTGCAGTTTTCGCAAAACGGAATTGATTACTCTTTGGGCTTTTCCTCGGAAACGGGTATTCCCGATTCTCTTTCGGCAGACGACGGAAAAAATGCAATTACTATAAACGTAAAAGAATTTGAAAAAAATACTACTGAGTGAATGGATGATAAAATTGGAAAAAATGTACAAAAATCTATGTACGGTTAATCTCGACAACCTTATTCACAATTACAGGCGTACTGTTGAAATCACAGAAAAAAAAGTTATATGTGTCGTAAAAGCGGATGCTTACGGTCACGGTGCCATAAGGTGCGCAAAAGAGCTTGAAAAAGCAGGCTGTGATATGTTTGCCGTTTCTTGCTTTGACGAAGCATTTCAGTTAAAAGAGGGCGGAGTAGAAAAATCTGATATTCTAATTCTTGGCAGAATTTTACCCTGCGAGCTTGAATCGGCAATAAACCACGGCTTTATTCTTGCAGCAAGCTCGATCGGTTTTATCCAAAGCATAACCGCACTTAAATGCGACAAAAAAGCAAGAATTCACATAAAGCTAAACACCGGTATGAACAGAACAGGCTTTGATGCAATACACTCTTGCGACTATCC
>JAZRKT010000003.1:0-3703 GCA_045646465.1 Eubacteriales bacterium
CATCGGTACAGCCCTTCATCAGGTAAATCCCGTGAAAGCCTATTGCTTCGGCAGTACGGATTATAGTTCCCATATTCCCCGGTTCTGACACCCCATCGAGAACAAGTATTCTTTCTGAATTTGTGTCGGAGGTAAACTCCTCGGGGCTTTGCTTCATTACAGCAAGTATACCCTGCGGCGTATCGGTATCCGACAACTCGTCAAATATGCTTTTGGAAATGCGATAAATTCGTCCGCACACCTCATCACATTTTTCAACCAGTTGCGGTTCCCTTAGGCAAAACTCATCGCTTACCACTACGAAGCAAATATCATCCGCCGCATATTCGAGTGCCTCAAGCACTATTTTTCTACCCTCAACAATAAACATATTGTTGGCTTCTCTGCCATTCTTTTTTTTAAGCTGCCTTACCAGCTTAAGATTTTTGTTATCCTTTGCGGATATATCGTTTATCATCAGCTTTAATCCTCTTTGAGTGCAGTCTCAACTTTTTTATATGCAACAAGTGATGCATAAATAAGCAGAGCCTGAAGCGGGACAAGTACTATATTCGAAACAATGTTGCGGGTAATAGCATTTGCCACTTCTGCGGTCAGGCTATCGCCGACAAGCATAGGAACAAATATTACATTGCACACCATATTAACAATAAACTTTGTCCAAAGACACCTTAAATAGGTAGTTTTGCGCGCATAAAGAAATCTGCCGTAAAGCATACCACTTATTCCGGCAAGCAATAGTGTCGTGAAGTTAAATGCTTCGCCGCTGTGCATAACAAATGAAGCACCATACTGCAGTATACCAAAAGCACACGCCATAAGCGGCCCCATCTTCTTTGCAAAAACGGGCATAACAAAAAGCGCAAAGTTAAAACTAATGTACGGACCAAGCTTCACCGGTGTTTCGGTCAAAAATGCATAAATCGCAAGCATTATTCCTGCAAAAATGTAGGTTCGGTTATCTGCAAGCTTTTTCCTCATACTATGCTTTCTTACAAATATAAGATAGCAAAAAAGACCTACAAATAAAGCAATGACCAAAAACAGGTTTATCATTCCCATAAGCCTTATTACGGGCTGAAAAGTGAATATCATAGGATTGATAAAGCTTTCTATATCATCAATCATCTGATTGATACCGGAAACCGGATTGTATATCTGTTCTTCTCTCATATTATACGCCCTCCTGACAGCGAATTGTGTCAATTGCCGTCATTTTTCTATTATGTACGAAAAAGTTATATCGCGTGCGCGATATAACTTTTTCAAGAACATTTTTATTTAACCTTTTCAACCAGCTTAGCGAAAGCTGCGGGGTCAGATACTGCAATTTCTGCAAGCATCTTTCTGTTAATCTCAATACCGTTCTTCTTGAGACCGTTCATAAATACGCTGTAGCTCATACCGTTTGCTCTTGTTGCAGCATTGATACGTGCAATCCAAAGCTGTCTGAAGTTTCTCTTCTTCTGCTTTCTGTCGCGGTATGCGTATGTGAGCGAATTCATAACTGCCTGATTTGCAGTTCTGAAGAGCTTACTCTTCGCGCCTCTGTATCCTTTAGCTAATTTCAATATTTTCTTATGTCTTTTTCTGGTGTTCATAGCACCTTTAACTCTTGCCATGTCTAAAGACTCCTTTCATCTAAACAATTATACGGAATTTCTCCGCCTGTAAAATCCGTCGCATATTCTGCGAACTGCTATCAATCCCCCGGCAAACCCGAAGCTGTGCTTCTTATTTGTAGGGAATCATGCTCTTGATTGTAGCAGCATTTGCAGTTGCAAGGTAGCCGCCCTTTCTGAGCTTTCTTTTTCTCTTTGTTGACTTCTTGTTGAGAATGTGGCTTCTGTAAGCCTTACCTCTTTTGATTTTACCGTTCTTTGTAACGCCGAAACGTTTTGCAGAGCCTTTGTGTGTCTTAATTTTAGGCATCTTTTATTCTCCTTCCATAAATAAACTTTTGAAAGCTTTTGTCCAAATTGCAAACAGCCTTATGCTTTCTTTGGTGAAACAAACATAGCCATACTGCGGCCTTCCATCTTAATGTCCTTTTCAACAACGCCGAATTCAGCCATTGCATCCTTGACCTTAAGCAAAAGTTCCTTACCGCTTGCGCTGTGGGTAATCTCACGGCCTCTGAAGCGTACCGAAACCTTAACCTTGTCGCCCGCCTTTAAAAACTTAATGCCTTGATTAACCTTTGTGTTGAAATCGTGGTCATCAATATTGGGACTTAAACGAACCTCTTTTATTGCGATAACCTTCTGATTCTTCTTTGCCTCTTTTTCACGCTTTGCAAGCTCAAACTTATGTTTGCCGTAATCCATAATTCTGCAAACGGGCGGTTTTGCCTGCGGCGCAATCTTAACAAGGTCCAAATTATGCTGGTCTGCCATAGCGAGTGCTTCCTTTGCGGAAACAACGCCCAGCTGTCCACCATCGGGGCCTATAAGGCGAACCTCTTTGTCTTTGATTTCTTCGTTAATCATTAACTCCTGCTTAGCTATACCTAAACACCTCCGAAACAGTCTGCACTGTTTTGAAAAAACAAAAAAGTGCGGAAGCATAAAGCTCCGCACTCAAAAAATCAAAATCTTTTGACCCTTTCGCCGTAAGCTGAGGGGAGAAGCGGACCTTCTGCTTTACCTGAGCTATTTTATCACAGCTTTCCCCGTTTGTCAACTGTTTTTTTATTTTATTTTTCAAATATTTTATCCTTGCATATTTTGCATGGTTGTGGTAAAATACATACAACATATAATTTAAGGATGGTTTTTTATGTATATAGTACGCAAAACTTTTTTTGAAACACTTAAAGTCTTTTTGTTCGGCATAATATGTTCGGTCATATTCTCGCTTATGATATACAGAGATTCGGCTCTGCCTAATCCGGTTGTATGCTTTATCCTTAATTTTGCATCGCTTATGCTGTTTTTGTTTATTACTTTTAAAAGTTGGTCAAAGCTTTACCTTGACTCCTTCACCGCAACCGAATATTTTATCCCGGCCCTTATAAGCTTTGCAATTTACACACTTGTTTCTGGGGTTTTATACCACAACAGATTCTTTATGTATATGTGGCTGTTTCTCCCCACAAGATTCTTAGAACCTATGCTTAAGACAGGATACGACTATGTTTCATTCATCGCAGCCCAGCTTGCAATGTTTATGCTGATATTCCTTACCCCCAGATTTACCGTTGGCAGAAAATAGCCTCGCATCTGTAAATCGGCTGACCTTTTTCCGAAAACAACTTTTCATATTCGGTCATAACATTACCTTCAAATCTGCTGTTATGCAGGTCGAGGGTAATGTTTTTTAATTTCATCCCGTAATCCGAAAACGAATTTAGTGAAAATTCAAAAAGCGGAGCATTGTCCGTTTTAAAATGTATTTCGCCACCGTTTTTCATAAGCCTTTCGTAAATCGCAAGATACCGCTCATAGGTGAGCCGTCTTTTGCGGTGTCCCCATTTATGCCACGGGTCGCAGAAGTTGATGTAAAGCCTCTCGGCACTTTGCTGCTCACTGAGCTGTCCGAGAGCCTCAGCATCACCCGGCACAAACTTAACATTTGTAAGACCTTTTGCCGCAACCTTTTCTGCCGCCAGAACAAGAACATCAAGATTCTTCTCAAACGCAATATAGTTAATATCCGGATTAAGTTCTGCAAGTGTGCTGATAAAACCGCCCTTGCCACAGCC
>JAZRKT010000004.1:0-6007 GCA_045646465.1 Eubacteriales bacterium
CTCCAAAAATTAATTTCAAAATAGTGTAAAGCAATATTTATCGAAGTGCTCTCAATAAGAATGTAACAATCTGACCTCTTGTGCAGGTTGTATCCGGGGAGAAAGAGGTTTCGGATGTGCCCGACGTTATACCGTTGTTCACAGCCCACGCAATTGCCGATGTATAGCCGGAGCCCGAAGTTACATCTGAAAAAGTTCCGTAATACGAGGTGTATGGTGCACCTGCATTTTTCCAGAGGTAAATAACAGTTGCACTTCTTGTACAAGGCGTGTCGGGAGCAAATGTTGTTCCTGTTACCATTCCCTTGCTGTTTGCCCAAAGTGCGGCGTCGTAATAGTAGTCCGACTGTTTTACATCCGAGAACGGATTTGAACCTGACATTTTCGGAGAACCAACTGCACGCCATAAGAATGTTAATATCTGTGCTCTTGTGCAGGTGTTGTCAGGTGAGAAGGTTGTAGCAGATGTACCTGATGTTATGCCTTTTTCTACCGCCCACTGAACAGGTTCGGCATAATAAGCACCGGGAACAACATCCGAAAATTGTGTTTTAACTGTTTTTGTTTCGCCATCAACTGAGATATAGTCAGCTGCTCCGGCAGTAGATGTCGGACCTGAAACAAGAATTGCGTTTGAGTTTTCGTATCCGCCCAGGCTTTCTGTTATAGCAGCATTGCGTCCGCTTCTGTGAAGAACAGACATCCACACCGAACCGTCCTTACGCTCTAAAAGACATATATTACTGTTGTCATACGCCCATGATGTAACGGATGGAAGAAGGTTTATTGTTTCGTTCTTACCCATTCCGAATGCTTTGAAGGTTTGTGTTCCTCTGTGCATCTGTCCAAAATCTGCATCCTGATTGGGAGTTCCATATATTTCTTTATTCTTTACACCCTGCGAATCTCTGTCTACGGAATATACTTTACCATTGGTTGCAAGGAAACCGTTTCGTGTTACTGCGTAAAATTCAGGGAAGGTTTTCAACTCTTCGTCATATATCTTACCTTGCTTATAATGTTCGTTATCACAAGCACGGCATACAATTGCATTGATTACATTCGAACCTTCGCTTTTGATACCAACGAAGTTACCGTCGGTAGCGGTTTCACGAAGGGTGAAAATTTTTTCTACCATACCAAAGTTGCCGAAGTTTTCGTTATACCAGAATCCGTAACCGTAAAGGTCTCCGCTTTTTGTAAGCACAAAGCCGGTTATAGTTTCGTGAACACGTTCTTCACTTGTAACACCGATTTTTGAAAGCTTTTCGCTCGGGAACACACGATACGCATCATCGCAAACGTAAACAAGATCTACTTTATAGTCATTTTTTTCTTGGAAATATCCCATCATCCAAGCATTTTCGTCCATACCCATCTTGGTTACGGTTTCGTTCCAACGATAGAATTTGTTGTTCGAATCTACTACACCTTCGGGAACAACTAATTTTGCACTGTCAAGTTTTTTCTCGAGACCTCTTTTATATGCAGTGGCATCTCCTTTGTAAGTATAACCAAGCCAGAACGAACCATCATTTTTAATTGCACCGATTGTCCATGCTGTGTTTGCTTCTGCAAAGTCTTTACAATCGGTCGCAATTACCTTGCCGCTTGTAAGTTCTATGAGTTTGCCGTCTTTGGTAAGGTAATGGTTCATAGAGGTTTTCTTTACATTTGTTGCAAGAACTTTCTTTTCACCTTTCCAGGTTACACCATATAATGTTCCATCGGCTGCGACAAGATTTCTCTGTGTATTTCCGGGACTGATAGAATGATTATAATAAGCATAACTTACAATGTTATCAATTTTCTGATATACAACAGGATCGATTTGTCCGTCCTTTGAGCCTACAAAGTAATATGTATTATCGGCAGAGATAAATTCTCTGTCACTTAAAAACAGATTTGCATTAAGGTTAGTCTGACCTGTTGTTTCGGGATGTGAAACAAATTCATATTTTGCAGGTATACCTGTTGTGGTTTCTGTCTTTACTGTTGTGTTGGAACTTGGTTCGTTAGTTGGTTTTTCTTCTTTTACCGCTTCTGATGCCTTTTGGAAAACGGGTGTTGATGCACATTCGAGTCTCGGATGATATTCGCTGCCAACCTTTTTCATAGAATTAAAATCAACAGGCATATACGAAACATATCCGTTTTTAGCCTCAATTTCAATATAATATTTTGTGCTTTCACTTTCCTTGAGGATTGTTGAAGGAGCATTTGTCGTCACATTCTTAATGCCTTTAATACTTGAGAAAATCTGTACCCAGCGTTTACCGTTTGAATTGTAACCGACACCCATATAACCATATTCAGGGTTAAGAATGTTTGCACGGTGTCCGGGGCTGTTCATCCAAGCATCTACTACTGCAGCGGGGGTTGATTGTCCTCCTGCTACATTTTCTCCCTGAGCTGTCCATTCAAAATCATCAGGAATAACAGTATACCAATCCTCACCATTTGGTCTTGTGTGATTAGTATGGGTAACAAGTTCTTTTTCTCGTATATCACAGCAACTCTGGAGTGTTCCTATCATAGATAGTGCACTAAGCCCTTCCTTGGCTCTTTCGATGTTACAAAGTCTCAAAACTTCCCATTCATATTCATTGAGAGAAAGCTCATTGAATTTTGCGCTTGTGCTGTTGACACCACCATTTGATTGCGATGGGGAAATACCCGGCTTTGCCGTAGAACCTGATGTGTCTGATGAATCTGTTGTGCTTGAAGAACCTGATGTATCTAAAGTTCCTTCCTTCAAAACAGTAAAACTGCCGTAGTCATTGCGGCCTTTGGCAGAAGCGTACTGAATCTTACTGTTCTTTACCTGAAGCACCATAAAGAGGTTGTCAGGGTAATAGTGTCCGCCCCAATAGGTCCAAAGATATACATAGTAAGTTTTGTCAACATTTATTGGAACATCGCCCTTGTCAAAAAGAAGGGTAATGGAGTTCGACTTGCCCGCTTTAATATTCTGCTCATCGGTATAATAAAGCATGCCGAATTTATCCGCCTGTGCAATAACCGCATCCCATGAAGTAAATGCTTTGCCGTAGTAACCGAGGTCGGTAAAATCACCGTAGCTTTTGTTTGTTCCCGTTTCGCCTGCCGAACGAAGGCGTTCGGTCATAACGGTAAGTCTGCTGGATGCAGATGCAGAATCCCAGCCAAAATTGATGTTTATACTTTTTACATCGCCGTTATCGTGGTATGCGGCTGATGTAACCGAAATATCGGTAGCTGCTGCAAAAACATTTGCCGGCAATATGCTGAGAATCATACATACCGATAATATTATTCCAATAAGTCTTTTCATTTCTATTTATTCCTCCTTATTTAAAAGCTCTGTAAAGAAATGTAACAATCTGTCCTCTTGTGCATGTTTCATTCGGTGAAAAATAGTTGTAACTTGTTCCGCCTGTTATATTATTTACAAATGCCCAGCAAACTGCCGTGTTAAGAGCAACGTCGCTTGCAGGAACATCATAAAACTGATTTATCTGATCCGATTCGGGAGAACCTGCACTTTTATAAAGGAAAATGACTGTTTCACCTCTTGTGCAGGGGGTATCGGGCGATAGCGTAGTATTTGAAATAATACCATACTTATACGCCCACAATGCCGCATCATAGAAATAGTCGGATTCCTTTACATCTGAGAATGGATTTCCTATTTCAACCTTCGGCGAACCTACTGTTCTCCAGAGAAATGTAAGAATCTGTGCTCTTGTGCAGGTATTGTCCGGAGAGAAGGTTGAAGCAGAAGTTCCCGATGTAATATTCTTTTCAACTGCCCACTTTACAGGTTCTGCAAACCAGTCGCTTGTTTTTACGTCCGTGAAATTTCCTACGATGCCTTCATTATTAACAACAGCCTTCGAAACAGCCTCTGTCGGATTCCATTTAAGAACAGGTCTGCCAAGCGAGGAGCTTTGCTGCCATGCATCGCCGGAAACCTTTGTGCCGCCCTCTGTTGCACAACCCACAATATACTTTGCAGGATTTGCGTCCGTGTAAATTGCAGCCCATTTATTTATGATATGATTTGCACCGTTTGCCGCCATGGAATGACATGTAAGATTACCGACATTGTAGCTTCTGTAAACATATACATCCCAGCCGGTGTAGTGAATAATTCCCGAAACTCCGTTTGCAGAAAGATTTCCGGTGTTATAGCAATCGTAGAAGGAATTGGTATCTTCGGGCAACAGTCCTCTTATACCGGGAGCGTCGGTAAGTTCAGCTTTTACCGCAATACCTGCTGCGGCGTAGTTTGTGGAACTTGGTGCTCCGTCTTTTTCTATGTCAAAGTACTGTTCTACGGTGATATTACCCTTGTTATAGCATTCCCTTATCTGTGCAAATGAAACAGTTGCCGCAATTCCCGCACCGTATGCAAAGCCTTCCTCCGGCAATTTTATATAAATATTTGAAGTGTTGTAGCAACGGGTAAAGTTACCTGTATGATTTCCCACAAATCCACCTACTTCAACCGACTTGTTATCAGAAGCTCCGTTCACTTTGTAAGCCCTGCCTACATTAAAACTAATATTCCCGCCTGCACTATAGCAATTCTCAATGTTACCCTTTGTTACAAGTGCGGCAAAAGAGCCGACAAGAAGGGATATACTCGGAGGGATAGTACCATATTCAAGGTCGATGGTATGATTTATAATACCAAGATTCTTTATTGCGGTTCCCTCTGCATTTATTCTGGCGAAAAGTCCGTAGTATCTGACGTTTGAACCCTCTGTCATATAAAGGGCAACATCGTGAATTTTAATTGTCATACCCGAAATAACGTGTCCGTTTCCGTCAAGGCTTCCCGTAAATACAACGCTTCCGATGTGTGCCTTGTTCCATTGGTCTCCCATGGTACCGCCGTATGCTTCGGTTCCACCGATAGGAACCCAGTTGCCCCATGTAGAAAGGTCGATATCGGCAATGAGTTTATAGTGCTTGTCTGCACCGAATCTTATGGAGTTGAGCTGGTCTGCTGTCTGTATAAGATAAGGATCTGCCACAGTTCCGCTTCCGCCCGCAAATGTAAAGGGAGTTTGCTTTATTTTGCCGGGAACTTTGTCGGTAGTAACACGCTCTACGGGCGTCTTTTCAGGCTCTTGCTTTGGTTCTTCCTCGGGTTCCTCCACAGACTTTGCTGTTGCCTTAAAGGTACATTTTGCAACTGCCTCTTTACCGTCAGCAGAAACACTTACAAATTCGCCCCCTCTACCGTCTATCGTGGGATAATTTCCATATTTATTCAATATGTAGTGGTTGGGATAACTGTCCTTTACACGGAAAGTGACATATACGGTATATTCCTCGCCCTTTATTGCAAGACCATTTGCGTCAAAATTACCGTTCCACGTTACTTTGGTTACCTCAATCTCCTTGTCGTCTGTCGTTACAGTGCTTGTAGGTACACGTCCTTCTTCGGGACGGGTCGGCAGATAAAAGCTGAAGGATGATATGGAAGTCATTCCGTAAAACTGGTCTTTTACAAGAGTTTCAAAGGTATAGGATACCACAGCCTTGCGTTTGTCGTCAGATATGTTTCCGAGAGTTGCATTTTTGCCGTTCACCTGCGCTCCTGATGGGGTAGATTGAATATGCTTGTTTTCGCCAAGCTTAAGTTCAATATATGCTTTTACAGTATATTTAACGCCTTCCTTAAAGCGCCCTTTTTCATCCAGCTCTCCTTCCCACTGGGTTTCGCTGACAAAAGCCTCCGAGTTGCTGGACAGGCTTGCCGAGCCCGGCTTTTTTCCTATCTCGGGTTCATTGACACTAAACTTGAATTCGGTTGCTGCCTCGGCTGCAAAAATGTTTAACGGAATTACCGACAGCCACAAAAGGCATGCCAGTAAAATACAAATAAATCTGCCAAGTTTTTTCATAACAATCTCCTTTATTTACCGTAATAATTATTAAAATTCGCCTCATCATCAGCTTTTAATTCCTTGATAGGCTTAAAGTCCTCTGCCTGAACCCACATCGGAAAGTCTGC
>JAZRKT010000005.1:0-2042 GCA_045646465.1 Eubacteriales bacterium
GTAAAGTCACGCGGACAAGAAATTGACCACATGGAAAGAGAAATCGAAGCTATTTGTTTAAGACTTCTGCTTCAGCAACAACCTGTTGCAAAAGACCTTCGTGTTGTTTCGGCGGCTCTTAAAATGATAACCGATATGGAAAGAATCGGAGACCAGGCAGAAGATATTGCAGATATAATTCCTGTTCTTAACGGTAGAACAGGTGCTGAATTTGATGATTTAAAGCTTATGTCTGAAGCAACATGCAAAATGGTAACAGACAGCATTGATGCTTATGTTAAACAAGATATAACCTTGGCAAAATCCGTTTTAAGTTATGATGATATAGTTGATAATGCATTCAAAAGGATGAAATCAACATTGATTAAAACTATTTCCAAAAACCACACCGACGGCGAATATGCCATAGACCTTCTTATGATAGCAAAATATTTTGAACGTATCGGAGATCACGCAACAAATATTGCTGAGTGGGTAGAATTTTCCGTAACAGGTGTTCACAAAGGAGAATAAAAATGATTTACTGTGTTGACGACGACAATACCATCCGAGAAATCGAGGTTTATACATTGGAGCAAACGGGATTCACTGCCCGTGGCTTTGCTGACGGTGTCTCTATGCTCGAAGCTCTTAAAACGGAAATTCCCGAACTTATCATTCTTGATATAATGATGCCCGGACTTGACGGTATGGCAGTGCTTAAAAAACTTCGTTCAGAGCCTTTATATAAAGATATTCCCGTAATTATGGCTACGGCAAAGGGTACGGAAATGGACAAAATAGGCGGATTGAATATGGGCGCGGATGACTATCTTGTAAAGCCCTTCGGTGTTATGGAGATGGTTGCCCGTGTCAATGCGGTTCTCCGCCGTACTGCGAAGCAGAACTCTTCCGATGATATTACTGTCGGATTAATCACTCTTAAAGAAAAAGAACACAAGGTTTTTGTTGAAGGTAAAAAGACGGAGCTGACACATAAAGAGTTTGATATGCTGAACTTATTTATGAAAAATCCCGGTGTAGTTTTTTCAAGAGACAACCTTATGAGTGAAATATGGGGCATGGACTACATAGGTGAAACCCGTACTGTTGATATGCATATTAAAACTCTCCGTCAGAAGCTTGGCAGTGCAGGCAGTCAGATAAAAACCGTAATCGGTGTCGGCTACAGATTGGAGAATGAAGTATGACAAAAAAGATTTTTCGCTCTATATTTACAGTAGCTTTAGTTGTGCTTCTTGCAAGTATAGGAATTGCAACAAGCTTTCTTTATGACTATTTCAACGATTCTCAACAAAGCCAGTTAAAGGCAGAGCTTTTGCTTGTTGCAGATACAGTCAATGAGGTCGGTGTTGAATATTTTGATAATTTTGACTCCACGGTATTTCGTTTTACTATTGTTGATGCTGACGGCACCGTGCTTTATGATACACAGGCAAAAGCAGACGAAATGGAAAATCACGCCGGAAGAGAAGAAATTATTGAGGCTTTTGAAACAGGTGAAGGCAGCTCGGCAAGAAATTCCGAAACGCTGACAGAAAAAACTTTTTATGAAGCTGTTTTACTTGAAAACGGCGATGTTCTTCGCATTTCAGTCAGTCAGCTTACATTAGGAGCTCTTATTTTAGGAATGATTCCTGCAATTTTTGCAATTATTCTTGTTGCAACCGTTGTTGCTATCGTACTTTCTCTTGCAATGGCAAAACAGGTTACAGAGCCGCTTATGAAGCTCGACCTTGAGCATCCTGCCGACAATGTCGCTTACGAAGAGCTTACACCGATACTTACGAAGCTTCACAAACAACACAAGCAAATCAAAAAACAAATGAAATCCATAAGACGCAAATCTGATGAATTTGAACAGCTTATTTCATCTATGAAGGAAGGTCTTGTTCTGCTTGATGAGCGAGCTATGGTTCTGAGTATGAATCAGGCGGCAAAGAAAATTTTCGGTGTCAGCAAAGATGTTAAAGGTGATGACTTCCTTTTATATGACCGCACAACTAAAATGAGTAAAGCCATATGGGAAGCACTTGAAGGTA
>JAZRKT010000006.1:0-9423 GCA_045646465.1 Eubacteriales bacterium
ACAAGTGCAGTAAGCTCGTAAGCAAGCTTTTCCTTTGCCTTGTTTATTTCGCTGCCTTGGAGGTTTTCATATTCTGCAATTTCTTCAAGTGAAAGGAAGGTGAGCATCTTCATACACTTGATAACGTCAGCATCGTCAACATTTCTCCAGTACTGGAAGAATTCGTAAGGAGTTGTTTTCTTGGGGTCAAGCCAAACTGCACCATTTGCAGTCTTGCCCATTTTTTTGCCCTCAGAGTTGAGAAGAAGGGTAATGGTCATAGCATAAGCATCCTTGCCCAATTTCTTTCTGATAAGCTCTGTACCGCCAAGCATATTTGACCACTGGTCATCGCCACCGAACTGCATATTACAGCCGTAGTTCTGGTAGAGATAATAGAAGTCGTAGGACTGCATAATCATATAGTTGAATTCAAGGAAGGAAAGACCCTTTTCCATTCTCTGCTTGTAGCACTCAGCTCTTAGCATATTGTTAACCGAGAAGCAAGCACCAACCTCGCGTAACAGCTCAACATAGTTAAGCTTAAGTAACCAATCGGCATTGTTGACCATCATAGCTTTGCCTTCGCCGAATTCAATAAACTTTGACATCTGCTCCTTGAAGCAGTCGCAATTGTGCTGAATCTGTTCAGCTGTGAGCATAGAACGCATATCAGTTCTGCCTGAAGGGTCGCCCACGTGACCTGTACCGCCGCCGATAAGTGCAACGGGACGGTTGCCTGCCATCTGAAGACGCTTCATAAGACAAAGAGCCATAAAGTGACCTACGTGAAGTGAATCTGCTGTGGGGTCAAAACCGATGTAGAAAACAGCCTTTCCGTTGTTGATAAGCTCTTTGATTTCTGCTTCGTCCGTTACCTGTGCTATAAGTCCACGGGCAACGAGTTCTTCGTAAATCTGCATTTTAAAAAATCCTCCAAAAAATATAAATCCTCTGCCGTAACGGCAGAGGACGAATTTAACGTGTTACCACCTCTGTTTGCCGCACTTTCGCAAGTGACAGCCTCGGTGGGTGAAAATCACCCAAGAACTGTAACGTGTTCACACGCCGCAGCCTACTTAAAAGTTCGGTGCGGAGCTGATGCGGTGTATTCGCAAAGTTGACACTTGACCTTTCACCAACCGGTCGCTCTCTGAAGCTGTCTGATATCTGCTACTTGTCCGCTTTTAACGCCTTTAATCTCAGTAATTGTAACACATTTCTTTTAGGTTGTCAAGAGTTATTTGTCAAGAGTTTCATTTCTCTTGAAGAAACAACGATAAATGGGGTAGAGAAGACATTTTGCTAGGTGTAAAGACCTTTTGAAAACCCTTTTTGCAGCTAAAACTGCAAGACGTCTTCTGCTTTGTATATCCTTGCGGGATAAAACCGAGCCGTCGCACTTTCTGACCTGGCTGACCACGGCAATAATCTGTCCTTTTGCTATGCCTTTTTCAAAGACAAACTGGTTGTCCCCGCACATAGTATAATGCCCTTCATTGACTTTCATTATACGGTGTGCAACATATATTCCCGAATTCCTTTTATAGAGAATAATGTCATTTTTTTTAATATCATCAGGCTCTGTAAGCACAATTTTGTCCTTTATTGGGACAATTGTGGGAAGCATACTGACACCTTTCGGTGTAAGAATGAATTGACCGCCGTCACGTATTGCTTCGCGAATAAGCGGCTCAAGATAAGCCATATCCATTTCGATTCCCATGACGGCACTCCTTTCGTTAAAAGTAATATGTCTTTTTCAGCCTTTCATACCCTCGTATGCTACCTTAGCTGCATCAATGTCCATATTGCAGCCGAGAGAATAGAATTTTACGTTGTCGCAGATAAGAGAAAGCATTTTGAAGAAATTGTCAGACTGAGCCCTTGTTTCAGGAAGCAGAAGCTGATTGAAAATTCTTCTTAAAGCGTCGTTTTTGTCCATTTGCGATATAACATTTGTGTTACTTCTTGATAAAAAGCAAATTGCTTCAAGAGGAGCCTTGGTGTTTATGTTGTAGTTTTCCTTGCCGCACCACGGTGTACCGTAGACATACAGCTCGCCGTCAATATACCTGATAAGGGGCTTGTCGCCGTTAATGATACGTGCTTTGCCGGGAAAAGCTTCGAGCCATAGTCTGCAGTGGGTGCTTTTTCCTGTACCGCTGGGTGCTGTAAAAGCATATGCCTTGCCGTCCATTTCAATTACCGATGCGTGGAAAATAATACCCTCATAGTCAAGAATTTTCCGTGCTATCTGACGGTAAACCGAAAGGGATTCTAGATAGGGTGTAGGGTAGTGCTCCTCGTCAAGCACCTGCCTGTCCTTATCAACGTCTTCCTTTATGGGAGCGACCGCAAAATCTGCCTTTATTTCTTGATCCTTTGCAAGATAGTTTTTGCATAAATAATCAAGATATCTGTGACTGTATTGAATGTCAATGTTTAAATCTGCAATGGTGTAAATTGCCATAATATACCTCGAAAACAATTGATGAATCAATTATACTATAGAAATGCAGATATGTCAACAAGCGGGTTTCAGATTTTTCTCATCTTTTTACATTATAATAAAGTAAAAACGTCAGTCGTTGTTTGGCTGACGTTTTTGCTGACCGTGCATTTTAGACACGTTTAATTTTTGTTCCGTAGGTGAAGCTGTGAGTTTGGCCGCTTGCGTTTATGGCGGTCAAACGGACTTCCGTTCGGGCGTTCCCGACATTACTTGCTGCCGTAAGTGCCGTCAAGGTTTGCAACAACTTCAACAGTATGCTTTTCGTACTTGGAATTCTTAATCTTTTCCTGAAGCATTTCGTAGAAGAGGTCGCCGTCAACGGGAACGTCAACCTTCTTGCCAAGCCAGCTGGAAAGGAAGATTGCGTTGGAAATTCTCAGTCCGTTGATACCTTCTTCGCCGGGAGCCATAAGCTTTTCACCATTAAGAATAGCATTTGTAAAGTTCTGAGTAATACCCTTGTGCTGAGGCTTTGTTGTGTCGAATTCGGAGTAGTCAACGTCGATTACTTCCATTTCGGGACCCTTGAAGCCTTCCTTGCTTTCGAAGCACCATTCTCTTTCGGGACAAGCAAGCTTTGTGAACTTCATACTCTCGCCTTCGATAACGAGCTTACCCTTGTCACCGGAAATTTCAAGTCTGTTAGTACCGGGAAATTCACCTGTTGTTGTGATGAATACACCTGTAGCACCGTTGGCATATTCTGCGTAAACGGTAACATCGTCTTCAACCTCAATGTTGTGGAACTTGCCTTCGTTGCAGGTAGCGGAAATCTTGGTAGGCATACCGAAAATCCACTGCCACAGGTCAAGCTGGTGAGGACACTGGTTGAGGATTACACCGCCGCCTTCGCCTCTCCAGGTAGCTCTCCATTCACCGCTGTCATAGTAGGACTGAGTTCTGTACCAGTCTGTGATAATCCAGACACATCTCTTAAGTTCGCCAAGCTCGCCCTTCTGAACCATATCTCTTGCCTTCTTGTACATAGGATTGGTTCTCTGGTTGAACATAAGACCGAATAATTTGTCGCTCTTGGAAGCAACCTTGATAAGCTCTTCAGCTTGCTTTGTGTAAACAGCGATAGGCTTTTCGCTGATTACGTTGATGCCTGCGTTAAGTACGTCGATACAGAGCTGAGGATGATAGTAGTGGGGAACAGCTACGATAATAGCATCGCAAAGACCGCTTGCAAGCATTTCCTTGTAGTCGTAGAAGAACTTGACGTCTTCGGGAAGGTTTTCTTTTACCCATGCTTCTCTGCTTTCCTTAACGTCGCATACAGCTGTGAGAACAGCTCCGTCAATTTCGCCGTCCTTGAGGTAGGTGGCGTGTACAGAGCCCATATTACCGAGACCAATAATACCAAATCTTACTTTTTCCATAATAAAACTTCCTTTCATACGATGGTTGTATGTTATTTTAATTCTTTATTTATAAATAAGTGCATCAGCAAATTCCGCTTGACAGCGCCGCACCGATAACTGTTGCAAACTCGGCGTTTTTGGGAATTACAAAATTGAGGTTAAACATTGTGCAGAATATTTCCGCAACCGATGGTGCCTGGGGAAGCCGTGTAAGGTTACCCGTAAGAATAACGTCTTTAACTCCCTTGCTTCTTGCCGCAAAGACTGCAAGCATACCTACCGACTCAAAAACCATATTTATAATGCCCAAAGCAAGGTCACCTTTTGTCGCCATATCGCTGACCTTACCGAAGTTGGCAGCAGTCATATATGAAGAAAGACCTATATCCTTCTGGGTAATGTCGCGGATTCGAAGGTCGATGTTTTCAATGTCGCCTTCGCTTGCTACATCTATAAGACTGTTGATGTCGGAAATGCCAAGCAGCTTTTTGGAAAGCCCCATAAGAGTGCCACCACCGACACCTGTGCCGCCCATATATTCAACACCCTTGCCTTTTTCTGCATAGACAATGGATGTACCTGTGCCCATACTGACAATTATTGCCTTTTCGTATCCCGAAAGATAAAGACCGCCCTTGCCCACACATGCAAATTCGGATGCGTGGTCGGTTTCAATACTGTAAAGGCTGTCGCCGAGAAATGTTGAACCGACGCCCGTAATCATAACCTTGTCAATGTCGGAAAGTGAAATACCGTAGGTGTCTGTAAATTTGCCGAAAGCACCGTAAACCGATGCCAGCTGGTCGCTTGCCTTGACAAGCAGAGGATGTATCATTTCTTTTCCGTTGAAACCCACAATTTTGGTGGTGCTACCTCCAACGTCAATACCTATAATTTTGCCCATTTGCATAACTCCGTTCAAATCAGCTCTGTAAAAAAGCTGACATAACATAATTAGGTAATATAATTGTAACACAGTTTTATCCATAAATCAAGCACTACTTTTAAAAATAAACCGAAATTTCAAAAAAACGTTCAATTTTTATGTAATAGGAAAAATACTGATGAAATTTTTAAAATAGAAAAAGAGAAAAAATGAGAAAAGTAAAGAAATGCAATGAAAACAGAAGATATAAAAGCTATTTATCAAAAATGCAAAAAAAGGTGTTGACAAAAGAAAAAAAAGTGATATAATGATTAAGGTCAATAAAATGATAACAAAAACGGAGGATTTAATTATGTCTACATTTATGGCAAAAGCTAATGAAGTAGAGCGTAAGTGGTACGTTATCGACGCGGCTAATAAGCCTCTCGGTAAGACTGCTGTTAAGGTTGCAGACATTCTTCGCGGTAAGCACAGACCTGAGTTCACACCTCACGTTGACTGTGGCGAATTTGTAATTGTAATCAACGCTTCTAAGGCGATTCTTACAGGCAATAAGCTCGACGACAAGTATTATCGTCATCATTCCGGCTGGATCGGCGGTCTCAAGGAAATAAGCTACAGAGAGCTTATGGAAAAGAACCCCGAAATGGCAATCACCCTTGCAGTTAAGGGTATGCTTCCCAAGAACACAATCGGCGCTAAGAGCTTAACAAGACTCAAGGTATATGCAGGCAGCGAACACAACAATGCTGCTCAGCAGCCCATCGTTCTTGACTAAGAGTGAAAGGAGTAATGACAATGTATACAAGTGCAAAACCTTATTTCTATGGCACAGGTAGAAGAAAGAGCTCCGTAGCTCGCGTACGTCTTGTAGCAGGTACAGGCGTAATCACAATCAACGGCAGAGACATCGACGATTATTTCGGTCTCGAAACACTTAAGCTCATCGTTCGTCAGCCCTTCGGTGTTACAAAGACAGAGGGTACTTTTGATATCATCTGTACAGTAACAGGCGGCGGTGTTGCAGGTCAGGCAGGCGCTATCCGTCACGGTGTAGCAAGAGCACTTCTTCAGGCTGATCCTGAAAACAGAGCTGCTCTCAAGAAGGCTGGCTTCTTAACACGTGACCCCAGAATGAAGGAAAGAAAGAAGTACGGCTTAAAGGCTGCACGTCGCGCTCCTCAGTTCTCAAAGAGATAATTACAGCCTTCGGGCTTACATCAAAAAACCTCGAAAACAAAGTGTTTTCGAGGTTTTCGTTTTATACAATAAACTGCTAGAATGAATACATGTTCTGACGGTCGTTTTTCTTCCAACCATTTTTATTTTACACCTGCCTCACGGCAGGAATAAACCAATTTTATATTCCGTCCATTCTAATTCCTACCCCTGTCTGTGTTTGTGTTGATACAGATATGAGAGGAGGGTGTGAAAAGACCCTACTATATTATAGACGGAATACGCCAGAATATAACTATTATTTATTGCCTTTTGCTCTGTTATGGGTTTTACAAAGCATTTGACAGTTATCTATGTCGGTTGTACCGCCTTTGCTCCAAGCGGTAACGTGGTCTGCGTCCATTTCTGTAATCTTCCAGATACGATTTTTATTGTTGTCAGCACCCATAGCACAAAGAGGACAGTTTGAAACATTACTGCTCTTTGCTTCTTCGGTCTGGCGTGTATAAACTGTCTTTTTGGTAGGCTCGTCAAATACTCGAATGTTAAGGAGTTTGCTGTCGGTACAGCCACCGAGGATATACTCATATACACCCTTTTTATCCTTAACATAGAAGTCAGAATACAGTTCTTTCAGTTTAGCCGACACTTCATCGGGAGCATAAGCGTTTGTGTGGTACTGCTCGTAGAACTCACCCCAAGGCAGACCTCTCATTTCGCTTTCAACATCGGTAAAGACACTTGATACCCAATCAATAACGCTTGTAAAATATGCTTTCAACTCGTTAATGTTGTCATCGTATCGGTGCTTACTCATATAATCGTCAATATTGCCCTTGCTTACCCATTCAAGAGCAGTACGCAAATAGTCCTGTCTTATAACGCTACCAGATATGTACGCACTCCATTTTTGGATATTGGCGTTCTGGCTGTTCGAGAACTCCTCTTTTGCTTTTGTAACAAAGGGTCCCGAATGGATAGCATTTGAAAGTTCCTGCTCGTTAAGGGGTATGCCTGCGATATTGATAGTCTTGAACCATTCCTTGATTTCGCTCTCCGTACCCTCACAGATATAGATAGTCAAGGTAGTCTGCATAATCTTGTCCTGCATATCCTTTGCAAGTCCAGAGAAGTATCTCGGTATGTCGTTCTGGTCGTTAATGGCAAACTTGCCTGTTACATATCGTCCAAAACTGGTAATACGCTGTTGTCCGTCCAAAACCTCATATTTATCTTCTGCAACCTTTGTAAAGTAGATAAGTCCCAGAGGATAGCCTTTGAGAATGGAATCAATAACAGCCACATCACGCTTTCCGTCAGCATAGATGTAATTACGCTGATACTCTGGCTGAATAACAAGTTTTCCAGAAAGACCGAACAGACCTTTACCCTCATACTCGTTATATACAAAGCCTTTGCATATGTCCTCAACTGTTATGTCAGTTACTAATGTGGTAATCATACTTATATCACTCCTTACCCTCAAAATCTTCTGGGTGCGATTTTATCCACTCGTCTGTATATCGTATCAAAATGCGAGAAAAAGGTATTTTTGCGTTTCCCTCGTCATCGTAATAGCACAACATCTTCATACCTTTGGTATAATGACCTTTTCCACCTTGCTGTCTATACACCTCTAAAAACTCTTCGGGCATATTTTTGATGCCTACAACGATGTTTTCGTCTTCTCGCTCATAGCCTAACAATTCAAATTGCTCACAACAATAAGTCCCCATAAAAGACTTTGGAACTCCCATTATACCCTTATAGTCCTTTGGTATAGCATCGGAGTACGGAACATCTAACGCATCAAAAGTAATGTATTTAGCATAGGGTTTTCCATTTACTTCCTTATGCTTACTAAACTTGATATTATCTTCCATTGTCATAAGGCTCATCGGTTGGTGTCTGCGACCGTGTTCGATGTTCGTGAACCACACCACGCCCGAAACACGAATCATACCTTCCCTGTGGTCACTGGCTGTTGCATAGTCAGTATAATACTTATTGATAAAGTGAGCGGCACCACCCTTGAAGCCTCTGCCAAGCCACATTTTGTTTTGCATAATTAAAGGAAAAACTTCTTTATATGTAATAGCGTTCTGGTTTCCTATAACCAGAAATTGTTTGTCTGCTTCTACAATCCAAGCCAAAAACTCTTTGAACAAGGAAAAAGGCGGGTTTGTGATGATAATGTCCGCCTCGTCCCTTAAAGCCTTGACCTCATCACTTCTAAAATCTCCGTCCCCCTCTAAATAATGCCATTCCAAATCGTCAATATCAATTACACCAGACTTGTTGCTGTCCCTTGTGAGAGTGAATATTTTTCCGTGTGTCTTTGTTTTGTCCTCATCGAACTGTGGAGATTCCGTTTCAAAAATGGATAACTGATACCCCTCTTTAATATTTCTGCTCTCAATAGCATAACTGGTACTGATAATCTTCTTCAATCCGAAATTTTCAAAGTTCTGTGCAAAGAAGCGTGTGAAGTTGCTCCACTCTGGGTCATCACAAGGGAGCAGGATTGTCTTGCCTCTAAATACATCTGGGTTATATTCCAGATAAGCATTGACTTCTCTCTGTATATCTTCATATTGAGTGTAGAACTCATCATTCTTTGCGTTCTTTGCTTCGGAAAGTTTCTTGTTTGCCATTTTATCACCTCAATTACTCATCACCGTATCAAAGTTTTATAGTTTCAATACGTTTCGAGTGCATAGTCAAAAAATATTTCTTATCTTGATTGCGTTGCACTATAAACAATTTTGTTCTTTGGAGAAACACCTTACCTGCAATATTCTGCATAGTAATAAATAGTTCAATAGGAGTGCCTACTTCCTGTTTGTCTATGTTGAAGAATAAGTTTTCCGAGAACGGTGTATGTTCTTCTTCCTCTGTCCTTTCTCCATTTTTGCTTTTGGAATGGATTATAACCATCTCACGAAGTCCTGCGATACAAGTTAAATTGTAATCAATAGTACCTTTTTTGTTGCTGTCAATTTTTTCAAATTGCTCAAATATTCTATTTTGTAACTCTTCCTTATTATAAAGACTGTCAAGTTCCTTGTGGCTTAACTCTGTTCTGCTCAAATAAATATTTTGAATCGGGTATTCTCCAAGATTTCTTATGTGCAGTTTAACTTTCAGTTTGATGTCATCGTCCTTACATTCAGTAATTTCACATTTTTCTCGTAGAATATCCAAATAAGGTGTTATACGTTCTTCTTCAAGTTTAAGCATTCTGTTACTTACATCATTTGCTTTGCTTGAAATTACAACCGCAATGCAACTTAAAATAGCAGTAGCAACAACAGAAAGAGCAGTTCCACAATAGGCTAACATATCAGCAGTTTCCCAAAGAACTACATATCCTTTACCTGTCTTAAAACTCTCATTGACTATGAATGGAAGTAGTATAGCACTAATAATCGTAAGGCAAAGTATAACTATCACTAACACGCTTAATTTCTTTTTCATATATCAAACTCCAACCCTTTATC
>JAZRKT010000007.1:0-16722 GCA_045646465.1 Eubacteriales bacterium
TAAGTCCGTATACATCTTCGCCGTCGCAAAAGTCTACGTTTGTTTCGCACACAACTATAGCACCGTCATTAAGAATGTTTGCACGTGTGACCTTCTTTAAAATCTCATTTTTCATATCCTTTAAATAGGGAGGGTCGAGAAACACGAGGTCAAACTTTTCCTTGCCGCTTGCGCCCTTCAAAAATTCGCTGTAGTCCATTCTTGAAATTCGGCATTGTTTCATAAGCCCGGTGCTTTTAGCGTTCTGCTTGATAATGTCAACGGCCTCGACGCTTGCGTCAATCAAAACAGCACTGTCACTGCCTCTGCTGAGAGCTTCAAGTGCCATCTGTCCGCAACCCGAGAAAAGGTCAAGAACCTTTCGTCCCTGTAAATCAAACTGTATTGCGCTGAACACGCCTTCCTTGACTCTTTCAATTGTGGGGCGGGTGATTTCTTCACCAGGAAGAGTTACAAGTGCCTTTCTGTTTGCTTTTCCTGCAATAATTCTCATAATTTACTCCTTACTGAAATGCTTAATTATATTGTCTGCAATGCCCTCGCTTATTCCGGAAACTTTGCACAAATCTTCTTTGCTTGCCTGTTTTACGGCACTTATAGAGCCGAAGTGCTTAAGCAGAGCCTTTGCCTTTGCTTCGCCGATTCCGTCGATTTCCGAAAGGGAAGAGCCTTTGACCGTTTTACGCCGTGATGGGTCCATCTTTGAGAAGGTGTATCTGTGAACCTCCTCCTGGATTCTGTAGAAGAAATTGAACATTTCCTTGTTGAAAGCGATGCTGATTTCGTTTTCTCCGTCGGTAAGCGTTCTTGTTTTGTGATGCTCGTCCTTTACCATACCGAAAACAGGTATTGAAAGGTTTAAAGACGAAACTACCTCCTTCACCGTGTTGACGTGTCCGACACCACCGTCGATAAGTAAAAGGTCAGGAAGAACGTTCATTGACTCATCGACATTTTTTCCTATGTGAAGAAGTCTTCTTGTCAGAGCTTCTCTCATTGCGCCGTAGTCGTCCTGACCGTCGGTGCTTTTAATAGAAAAGCTTCGGTAGTCCTTTTTTGAAAACCTGCCGTCTGTAAGCACAATCATACCTGCGTACATACTTTGCGTGCCTGAATTTGATATGTCATAGCTCTCGATACGCTGGGGAACAACTTCCAGCCCTAACAGCGATGCAACACCGATAAGCTGTTCTTCGCTGTCTGAAAGAATGGCAAGCTTTGTTGCAATTGCTTCCTTTGAGTTGTTGTCGGCAATGGTGCAAAGAGCTTTTTTGTCTCCGCGCTCGGGACATTTTACGGTGACGGAGTGGGTAGACAGCTCGCTGAGAGTTGAGCTTAAGTTTTGTCTTGCTTCCTCGGTGAGAGAAAATGAAATATAAACCGACCGTGGAATTAAATCGTAATTGTCGTAGTAACGAAGACAAAGGTCGCACATTGCTTCTTCGTCGGATATTTCATCAGGAGCAAGAAAAATATTTTCCTTGTCGCTGACAATTCCACCTCTTACCTTTAATACTGTTATACATGACAGAGACTCAGTTTCGTAGAAGCCGAAAACATCCTCCTCGTTTTTGGGTGTTG
Source organism: Eubacteriales bacterium (assembly GCA_045646465.1). Classification (GTDB taxonomy): domain Bacteria; phylum Bacillota; class Clostridia; order Oscillospirales; family CAG-382; genus UMGS1387. The sequence continues at coordinate 1,582 of JAZRKT010000007.1, forward strand.
ATACAACAGCTTGCTTTTCGTGAAGACGGCGTAAGTTGTTAATTGTGTCCCTGTGCTTTGCGGCTTCCTCAAACCTCAAATTCTCCGACGCTTCAAGCATTTTTTCGGTAATGGATTTTACTGCCGTCTCGCAGTCACCTTTAAGGAAATATTCAATTTGCTTTACCGAGTCTAAATAATCCTCAGGTGAGACCTTGCCTGTACAGGGTGCAAGACAGTTGTCTAAATGATAGCTGAGACAGGGTCTTGAAATCTGTTTTCCGTAGGTAAATCTCTTGTTGCAATCTGGAATTCTGAAGGTTTTCTGTATTGTTTTTATAATGTCGTTTACTGCGTATGAGGATGAAAAGGGACCGAAATATTTTGCGTTTTTGTCGTTTCTTTTTCGGGTAAGCTCGATTTTGGGATAACCACCCTCAAGCGTCATTTTGATGTATGGATAGGTCTTGGCATCCTTAAGCTTGATGTTATACTTTGGATTGTGGCGTTTGATAAGTTCATTTTCAAGAACAAGTGCTTCGTTTTCGCTTCGTGTTATGATAATGTCAAAGTCGTGTATGTTGGAAACAAGCTTTTGAGTTTTTATATTAAGACCCAACGAATGAAAATAGCTGGAAACTCTGTTCTTTAAGCATTTGGATTTGCCCACATATATAATTTTGCCCTTGTCGTTTTTCATAAGGTATACACCGGGAGACATTGGTAGGGTAGAAAGCTTGTCGTTAAATTCTGCACTTCGTTCCAAAATTTTCACCGCCTTTCGCTTTAATAAAGAAAAAAGGAGCATTGCCCTTCGGCATTACTCCCGTTAACTGTGATTTCGATTTTATTCGGCAAAACCTGTAGCAATAAGAGCCGAAAGTTCCTCAACAGCTGTTTCTTCGTCGCTGCCGTCAGCAATTATTGTAATTTTAGTATCCTTGGCAATTCCAAGGGAAAGAACACCGAGAAGACTTTTTGCATTTGCACGTCTGTCGCCGTTTTCTACCCAAACAGAGCTTTTGAAAGTATTTGCCTTGTGGATAAAGAAAGTAGCAGGTCTTGCGTGTAATCCTTCGGGATTTCTTACTTCAATTTCCTTTGAGAACATGGTTTTAAAACCTCCAAAACTATCGACAATTAGAATATAAAAATATTTTAACAGAATTTTTATCAAAAATCAATAACAAATAATGAATTTTACAAAAAATGAAAAAAACTGCATTTTAAACAAAAGAACTGCTGTTAATTACACTTATAATGTCATTTGTGACAAATAACCCTCGTATATTACTTGATTTTTGTCACCGTTCCGCTGAAAACTGCGTTGTCAGTCTGAAGCGAAAGTTGCATACCGGGTGCGATAAATATATTTCCTGGCATAAATGCTCCGTTTTCATTTTCAATGATATTAACGTTTATCCTGATTACGGCATCTGCACCTGTGTCCGTGTGTACGATTTCATAAAAATCTCCGTTTCTGACGTATTGCTTGTTTCTTTTTTCAACTAAGCCATCAACAGTTCCTATAGCTGTTCCGCTTTTGGTGTCGATTACAACATCACCTTCTTTTAGCACAAGTCCTAATGATTTGCTGTCATCGTCGGCGAGAATATATATAACGGATTTTTTATCCTTAGCTGTGAAAATATCAGAGCCGACCGTGCCTGCCTTTATAGCCGCACCTGCAACGAAAAACACAAGCGTGAGGATAATTGCTATATCAAGAATACTGAATCTGTTCTTTTTCATAATTACCCCTCGCTTTCTGTTTGCAACATACCGTCATCAGCTGTTCTCTGTCCGTATGACGGCGAAATTTCAATAAATTCTTCGGCAGCGGTCACCGAAACGATTTCTATGTTATAGGCAGCTTTTTTGTTACCCGCACTTAAGCGGGCACCTGTTTTTATACATCCGTCATAATTTTCGCTGACGGTGGCTGCAATTATGAGAGTAATGTCATATAAATCGGGGTAGTACACATTCTCGTAAGCTCCATCAGATGGATTTATAATGCTGTCGTAAGAGTTGTCGAGAGTTGCTCTCGTTACTGTGCCGATTAGTTCGCCGTTTTCCGTGTTGTAGAGTTTGTCACCCTTTGAGATTTCATATGCATAGCTTCCGTCAATTTTTACGGCGTTTGCATATATGTATATATTCTTTTTGGGAGAAAATCCGTCCTGGATTCTGTCGGCAAACAGATAGACTGAAATGATTGCCGCAACAGCAAGTGCCGCAACAATCAGCAGTATATCTATGATGTTGATTTTAGTACTTTGCTTGTTATTCATATCATCACCTATAATTTATCTTAATCTGTTGTTGTCAATAAAATCGGAGTTTACACATTCGTTTATGCAGCATCCAAGTCCCAGCATTACAGAAAACAGAGCCGCCGCTGAAACATTAGATGTATAAAACATTGTGAAAAACAGAAAACCTGCACAAGTGCACGAAGCGAAAAGTCCAGCCGATGCCGTATCGCAGATGCTGTTTTTGCCTTTGTTGATAATGGCGTATTTCATATTTTTTGATATTAGGTGAGCTGCCGTAATAAGCAGTAATATCGATGCGGGAAGCCCAAAGGATAACAGCATACTTATAAATGAAGTTTCGGGGTGAATAAGGTTTTCGCTACCGGGGATAGAATAGACTGATATAGCTTTTACAAAGTTGCTTTGACCTATCCCTATACCGATAAGCGGATTGTCTCGTATTGCGGAATAAATAATAGCGCTTGCAGTTTTGGAATTGGCGGTGCTGTGCACGGATGAATCGAATATTCTCGGCAACATCCTGGATACTTTTAGTAAAAGCTGGGAGATAAACGGTGTAAAAGGTAAAAGTAACAGGCTTTTGAAATATCTGAAAGCAATAACAATAATCATTGAAAAAATGCAAGCTGTGATTATGCCTGTGTCGCGGTATACTGTCACGCAGAAAAGCTGAATCAGAACAGTAATTCCGTACCGCAGTCGTGAGCCTGAAGCATCCTTACCAATAAATAGCGAAAAATTAAGTGGAAGAGTTATGGCAATAACTGAAAAAATATGACTGTCGGAGATGATAACCCCTCTAAGAGAAGCGACAATTCTTGTGCCGTCAATGAAACCTAATTTGATGAAGGGAGCCATTGCCGTAAGCAAATAAAAGGCCGCCAATGCTGCTGATATAAGAGTGGATGAAACAGAAATCAGCTTTATACAGCCGTTAAGCAAGGATATTGACTTAATGAGATTCTTGACGCAAAGGTATATTACAATCAGCGATATAAATTTCAATGAGTCACCAGCTGAAACAATCCCTGATTTTGTAAAAATACCCGACACCAAAAAAATAAGCGAGCAGGCAAAAAGTATCTTTTCGTCGTTGCCGTAATAAAAATGCCGTTTGCAGCGCAGGTACTTATAAAGATATGAAAATGCGGTGAGTGCCGTTACAAGAATTACAAACTTGTTTTCGAGAAGTGGCAATATAAAAGCACTTGTCAGTATTCCACATTCTGGTCTGTTGAAAATTATAAGACTGCAAACAAGAAGTGCCGTATAAGACAGAACGGACACGGGAGACACAAGTGATGAAACTATTCCGCATAACATCCCAAGGAACACCGCGGTTGAGTAGCTGTAGTGGGGGACAGCCCCTTTGTTGGAGGCTTTCAGAACCTTGCTGTCATATGCGATTTCAAATTTCGATAAAAACAGACTGCTTGATACAAGCTCGGAAACGCTTTTCTTGACAGGAAGAAAAGTCAAAGCAAGTATAAAAATCATAATCGCTGAAAAATTTATACCGTTAAGAAGAACTGTGATGTCAGGCCCGGATACAAAGAATCTCACACACAGAGATACAAGGCTAAAAACTGCAAGAAATGTACCAAGTACCGATAAAGGACAGGCGAGCAGGCTGAGATACAGTCGTTCAAGTGCGCCTGCTACAGATGATTGCTCGCACATTGTTGCAAAGGATGTTCTGATTTTTAGCAATAACGAAGCAGATTTACCTTTATCACTTCCGAAGTCCGCAATGCTTTGATTACTTAAGTCATCTGAAGAATAGTGTTTTACAATTAAGGATTTTGAAAAAAAACCGTTATGTTTCACCTGCTGAATCCTCCTTTCTCTGTAACTGCTTTAATTGTTCAAGATAAAGAATATCATTTTTTGTAAGTGACTCGTTGTTTTTCAGTAAATCGGGACGGTGCTTGAGAGTCGCTTCAAGTGCTTTTTCACGGCGCCACTTTTCTATGTCCTTGTGGTTTCCTTTGAGAAGCACATCGGGAACTTCACGCCCTTCAAAAACAGCAGGCTTAGTATACTGTGGGTATTCGAGAAGACCTCCTGCAATGCTTTCGTCTTCGTAACAAACGCTATCAGCAAGAACTCCCGGCAATAGCCGTGATACAGCATCAATTATCATAGCTGCAGGAAGCTCACCTCCTGTAAGCACAAAGTCTCCTATTGATATAAGCTCATCAACAATCATCTCTTCCACACGTGTGTCGATACCCTCGTAATGTCCGCATAGCAACACGATATTATCATACTCTGAAAGCTCGCAAGCCTTACGGTGGTCAAATTTCTTGCCTTTGGGAGATAAATATAATACTTTTGTTTTGCCGCAAAGCTCGTTTTTGAAACATTCAAAACAGTCAATTATAGGCTGAACCGTCATAAGCATACCCATTCCGCCTCCGTAGGGCGTATCGTCAACCTTGCGGTGCTTATCTTTTGTATAGTCACGTATATCGTGAGCTGTAACCGTTATAAGACCGTTTTCCTGTGCCCGCCCGATGATGCTGGTTGAGCATATATTTTCAATAAGCTGTGGAAAAAGGGTCATTACATCAAAACGCATTACCTGATTTCCTCCGCTTCGTCAAAAATGCCGGGTATAGGTCTTACAAAAACACCTTTTTCGGTGTCAATTGATATAACGATGTCCTTAATGGCGGGAAGCATATATGTTTCTTTTTCGCATTCTATGGTGTAAATGTCTGACGCGCCATAGTTGGTAACGTCCGCGATTTTTCCGTACACCTTACCGCTGTCAGCATCAATTACGTCAAGACCGATAATATCGGCGATAAACACGCTTCCGTCCTGCTTTTTAATATCCTGTCTTGAAACATATAAAAGCTTGTTGCGCATTTCGTCGGCTTTTTCAGCACTGTCAATGCCTTCAAGCTTGATATAAAGAAAGCCTTTGTAGTTTTTAATAGATATTACATTGTAGGAAGCGGTACCGTTTTCGTCACCGTACAATACTTTTGCTGAGTCAATGGATGAGATACTGTCACAGTAGCATTCAACCTTAAGCTCTCCGCCGATACCTCTTTTGTTGATAATTTTGCCACATTCGAGAAATTGTTTTTTCATTAAAATCACCATTATTTTCAATAATAATTCATTATATCACAAGTGGGGCGATAAGTCAAATTTTTACATAAACATTTGTATCCCAAGCAGGTAAATACCTGAAATGGCGTATGTACATACTGCAATTGCCGTACATCCTATGCAGCTTCAAGGGAATAGCGAACATATCCTCGTTCCTGTGATAAAGCGCACAGGAAATGCAGGGCTTATACTTTGCTACGGTGCATGAAAGTCCGTCGATTACGTTGCTGTCAGAGCCTTCGGCATCGATGTTTATGAAATCAACCTTGCTGTCTATATAATTGTCAACGGCATCAGCATGAATCTCAACACATTTTACGTTTTTGTGACTTGTTGTGCCTGAGCTACTTCTTCCTGAACGGGAATAGAAAGTGAGCGTTTCTTTTTTATTCCAGGCGGCAATATTGTAAAGAGTGTCAATGGGAATACCGCTGTCAATCGCATAACTGCAAAGCTTCTGATAATTTTTTGCATCCGGCTCGAAGGCGGTGATTTTTCTGTATCCGCCTGAAAAAGTCAGATATTCGCGGATTGTGTCGCCATTATATGCGCCGATGTCAACGTAATGACTGTCAGAGGTGGGTTTGATTATGTATTTGTAAGCCTCAGAAACATCAGTCTCCGCTTTTAAAAGATAGTCTATACAGCCTGTCATTTTTCCGAGAACAAGGTTTACATAATTTGATTTGGATTTTTCATCGGAAAGCAGACTGTAAACCGATTCAAATTCATTGATGTTATCCAGCACAAAGCTTCTGTCAAACAGACCGCCACCGAATACGGGAACATCGGGACAATAAAGCTCGTAGTCTGCTGCTATTCTTTTTACGTTGTCAAGAACGCTGTCAAGGCTTGACGCAAAGCTTAAAAGCACAATAGGGTTGCTGTGCTTTACAAGAGCTTCGGAAAAGGTTGTAACCTCAAAGCCTCTGAAAATCTTCTTTTTTGCAAAACCGTCGCTAGCAAAAACTCCGTTAACATTTATACCCTTGGCATTGCATACGTCAAGAACTTTGTCTGCACCGTCACCCATACCATAAAGCAGTATGGGTTTATCAGCGTTTAACAGACGCGACCATAAATCCTCGTGTTCGGAAATTAGCTTTCGCATTTTATACCTCTCAAAATACTTATTGCTCATATTATACACCATTTTTTGATAAATGTAAAGTGTTATTGCATTATGCTTTTCATTGATGGCAGGGCAGGGAATGTCTTAGCTTTACAGGATGTTTGTTTAATTTGACCAAACCTGATTTTGTTAAAGATGTTTTGCGTATAATGACGAAAAATACAGTACAATATATTGACAAGTTTTACAAAGGTATCCACATTATATAGATTTACATAACGCAGTTTACAAGTTAACATAACACAGTTTACATAATACATAGTCAAGTTTCACGAAAATTATTAAATACCTCAAAAGGACTTGAAATTTTCGATTTAAAGTATTATTATATTTAAGCATCACTTAAGGTAGGTAATTTGCATGACAATTTCTTTTATCGGTGCAGGAAATATGGCATCGGCTATTATTAAATCAGTTGTTGCTTCAGGCAGAATCAAGCCTTGCGACATTTATGTATATGACAAGTTTGAAGAAAAAGCAATGGAGCTTGCACCCTTGGGGTTAACGGTTTGTACAACCCTCACCGAGGCTTGTTCATCGTCTGATAAAATTCTTCTTGCCGTAAAGCCCCAGGACTATGAGAGCTTGCTTCTCGACATAAAGAACAGTTCGATAGAGCTTAAAGGAAAAATGTTTATTTCCATAGCGGCGGCAATCAGCTGTGACTATATCTGCAAAACTCTCGGTTGTGAGCTTCCCGTTGTAAGGGTTATGCCTAATACACCTGTTATGCTTGGTGTTGGCGCTACTGCAATATCAAGAAACAGTATTGTTTCTGACAAAGAGTATTCTGCAATCTGCGGACTATTCGCTGTTTCAGGCTGTGTTGTTTCACTCGATGAGTCTTTGATGAACAGTGTTATCAGCGTTAATTCTTCAAGTCCCGTCTATCTTTATATGCTTGCTAAAGCAATGATTGAAGGCGGTATATCTCAGGGACTTAGTGAAAAGGCAAGCACAGAGCTTGTCTACAACACCCTTAAGGGTTCCTGTGAAATGCTGATGAAATCAGGAATGTCTGCCGATGCGCTTATAAAAATGGTAGCATCTCCCGGCGGAACGACACTTGCCGCAATTTCAAGTCTTGAAGAAAACGGCTTTTATAAAACCATTAACGAGGCAATGTACGCCTGCACCAAGCGTGCAGATGAGCTTGCCCGATGATAAAAACGGAGTATGTAATGACAGACGAAATTATTATTAACGATTATTTTGATTATCTATCTCAGGGTAAAAAGATTGCTCAGAATACATTAAGCGCATATAGACGTGACCTAGACTCTTTCTGTGATTTTTTGTCAGGTAAAAAGGTGTCGGTTACACAGGCTGACAGCAGCGATATATCAAAGTTTAAGGCTGTTATGGTTAAAAACGGAAAATCCATTGCCACCGTTTCAAGATGTATGTCTTCTCTGAGAAGCTTTTATAAGTATCTCGGTGTTAAAAACATTGTTGCCGAAAATCCTGCCAAGGAAATTAAGAATGATAAAAGCGAAAAAAAATTTTTTGAAGTTCTGTCGGAAGATGAAATCGACTCACTTCTTGCACAGCCAGACACTAGCGATTTCAAGGGCAAGCGTGACAAGGCAATGCTTGAGCTTTTGTATGCTACTGGTATGAAGGTCAGCGAGCTTATGTCTCTTGATTTGTCTGATGTCAATCTTAAAATGAATTTTATCAGATGCCGTACAAATAGAGGTACGGCTAATGAAAATGATCGTGTTATTCTCCTGTATCCCGCTGCAGTCAAGGAGCTTTCAGAGTATATTTCGGGTGCGAGAAATTATTTTGTATCTGACAGCTTTGAAGAGGCACTTTTTGTCAACGTTAACGGTGAAAGAATGACAAGACAGGGCTTTTGGAAGCTTCTTAAGCAATATTCGGAGCAGGCCGGTATCAGCAAATCCATAACTCCTCGCACTCTTCGCCACTCCTTTGCAACTCATCTTCTTGAAAACGGCGCAAACATTCACGATATTAAAGATATTCTCGGTCATTCCGACATTTCTTCAACTCTTGTTTACTCAGATTTTATCAAAAGCAGAATTAACAACTCTTATCTTAAATTCAATCACCGCAGTAAGTAACATTTCAAATCGGTTACATATATTTTTTACATTTTTCACCAAAGGTTAATATTATTACTCTATAATAGATATGTTAAACGCATATCTATTTTTATTTTGTATGAAAAGGGTACGGTAATGAAAAAGATCAGTTTATTTAAAATGTTTTCAGGCGACGGTTTAGGTGTTGCCAAGGATGATAAGTACAATGAAACACCTACAAATTTTGCAGGTTTTTTTGTTATGCTCAAAAGAAAATTCTGGAATCTTTCAAGTCTTAATCTTCTTTATGCTCTTTGTAATTTTCCTGTATTTTTTTATTTGTATGTTCTGACAAATCAGCTTCACCAAAAGGTGACCGTCGTTGCTAATCCTATGCTCGCCGCTTACAACGGCCTTGAGCTAGCTGCTGGTGACAAGGGCGCGCTCCCTATGATATACCCCTTTGTCAGCTCCTACGGTGTGGATTTTGTGAATACAACTTATGTTTATATTTTCCTCGGAATTTCCGCTTTGTTTTTTATAACCTTCGGTCTTGCCAATACGGGTTCTGCATACATTGTAAGAGGATATACAAGGGGAGACCCCATTTTTCTCTTTTCTGACTTTTTCGGCTGCATCAAAAGAAACATAAAGCAATGTATTGTTATAGGCGTACTTGATATTCTTTTTGCCGTAGTGCTTGTATGGGATATTACATTTTGGATGTCCCAAAGCGGATTTCTAAACAGCGTGTTTATGTATCTTTCGGTGTTCCTTGCACTTATTTACTTTATGGCAAGATTTTATATGTATACCATTATGATTACCTTTAAGCTTTCAATTCCCAAGATAATCAAAAACTCTTTTCTACTTGCGATACTCGGCTTCAAGCGCAATGTCCTTGCATTTTTCGGAATATTTATCCTTTTCTATCTCAGCCTTCAAATATTTTTTATGATTCCGTCTATGGGTATTATGCTTCCCATAATTATCACTTTTTCCCTTGGTATGTTTATGACAAGCTACGCTTCATATCCCGTCATCAAGAAGTATATGATTGATCCTTTTTATAATGATGAGCAAGTGCAGGATGAAGATGACGACGATCCTATTTTTGAAGACAGAGGATAAAATAAAACAGCACCGTCCTTCGGTGCTGTAAAAATCATTCTTCTTCAATTTCCTTTTGCTTTATAGCCTTGGAGCGTTTGATTGATGACAAGGGATTGTCGTACATGGCATTTCGCATCATTTCGTCGGAAACGTGGGTGTAAATCTGCGTCGTTGACAGCTGCTCGTGACCCAAAATGTCTTTTAAGACTCTGACGTCTGTTTTTCCGTGCTGATACATAATTGTCGCTGCTGTGTGACGGAGCTTGTGCACCGACATATTGAGGTTTCCGAGCCCTGCCGCTTTAAGATGCTTGTTTATCAGCCATTGCACCGTTTGAACGCTTAATCTGTTGCGGTTTCGAGACACAAACAGCGCATCTGAGTCGCCGCTTTTAACCTTAAGCTTTTGGCGTATTTCTAGATATTCGTTAAGTGCCAGTCTGCAGGCGTCGTTAATGTAAATTATACGTTCTTTATTGCCTTTACCGATTACGTTAACCTTTGTAAGGTTAGGGTCGAAGCTTGAAAGATTAAGCCCGCAAAGCTCTGATACTCTCATTCCGCAGTTAAGAAACAGTGTTACAATACAATAGTCTCGTACTTTGTTGTTGCCGTCTACCGACTCAAGCAACTGTACCGATTCATCAAGAGTCAAATGCTTTGGAAGACGCTTGGGACGGGAAGGTGAGTCAATTCCGTCGGTTGGGTTAACCTTGACTCTCGAGTCAAGCCTTACATTCTTGTGATATTTGTAAAACCCACGCAGACAGCTAAGCTTTCGCTGCCTTGCGGCAACGGCATTATCAAAGTCTGTTGTAAGTGTGCTGAGAAAGTTGAAAATATCTTCCTTTGTAGCACGTAGTAAAAGGTCGTCGCTTGCTTCTTCAAAACTGATTTCCTCATAAGCAAATTGCTTGTAGTCTTTGGGAAATTTGCTTTTGAGCATAAATCTGGCGAAGGTGCGTAAATCGTGATAATACTGAAATACTGTCTTTTTTGAACGCGCCTGTACAGAAAGCTTGTAGTTTAAGTATTTTCTGACACATTCGGGCGATTCATCGAAATCAACCACTTTTTCCGCCTCCCTGTTTGTTTTTCTATTATTATAACACATAAATATAAATTTTCCAAGTCTTTTTTGAGAGGAGCAGACAAAATGTTTGAAATTATCAAATCAAAATCCCATATGATCGCAAAGCTGTTTGTATTTCAGATAGCTATGTCGCTGTTAGGGGTCTTTGTAGTCAGTCCATTTAACGGAAAAATGCAGATTGCGGCGGCTGTATTTTCCACTTTATTTTACTTTGCACTAATCTGCTATGCTATAATCGAAGACGGTCAAAAGGACGGCATTGCGGCAAAAGCAGGCAGGGCAGAGGGAAAAGCTTGTATCGGTTTTGTTTATGCTCTTACTTCATATCTGCCTACAATTGTGCTTGTGCTTGTTCAGATGTGCCTTTTCCTTTTCGGAAGTTCGGGAGATATTACAGGCGTCAAAGCTGTGCTTGCAATAATTATAAGATTTTTCCTTATGGGAATGTATCTTGGCTTTGATACGGGTCTTGCAGGACGTTACGAAGACCCTGTAACGCATAATATGGTTACAGATGCTGACAGCACCTTGCTGTTCATCTGCGATAACTATATTTTGTTTGCTTCTTTCCTTGTTCTTGTGCCTGTTGTGTGCGGTATTTGTTATAAGTTTGCCTTTGACGGCAAAATCCACGTCAACACCGAAGAGAAAAAGAGGAAATAATTTTCAAATAGCGGAATATAAATAAATATAAGTGCAAAGGACGTAAAAACAACTTTTCATTTCAATATAATGGAGTGTTTTTATGAGGAGAACGACCTTTGTTAAAAATATAAGGATTTGCACGTTAACTCTTGCAGTTGCGACTGTAACAGCAATTTTCACCCTTGTTGAGTATGTCATTTCAGTTAACGTTCAGTCCGATACCGCTTCAGCCGATGCTGTGTTCTGTAACCCTACAATCATTATAGATGCGGGTCACGGCGGAGCTGACGGAGGTGCCGTGGGCGTTTCGGGCGTGCTTGAAAAGGATATAAATCTTGAAATTGCTTTGTCGCTGTCAAGCCTTTTTGAGCTGTGCGGTTTTAATACCGTTATGACAAGAAGTGATGACGTAATGCTGTGCGATGAAGGCCTTGAAAGTGGCAAAAAGTTAAGTGACCTCAGAAACAGAGTTAAAATTGCTCAGCAATATGAAAACGCCGTCTTTGTCAGCATACATCAAAACAAATTTCCTCTCGAAAAATACAAGGGTTTGCAAGTGTGGTATTCCGGGAACAATCCCGACAGTGCTGTCATTGCTGAGATAATTCAAAATAAAACGGCGGAATTTCTTCAGAAGGATAACAACCGTAAAACAAAAAAAGCCGGAAGAAATATCTTTGTTCTTCATAAGCTTGACTGTCCCGCTGTACTTGCCGAGTGCGGTTTTCTCTCAAACAGAAATGAAGAAAAGCTTATTTGCGACAGAGAGTATCAGAAAAAATTGGCGTTTTTGATTTTTTCATCCGTGTCGGAATACGTTTCTAATGTAAACTCAAAAGAAAATATTTAACTTGAAAGACGTGAAAACAATGAAAAATAAAACAGAATTTGTTTGCAGCGAGTGCGGAAATGTCACCTCAAAATGGTTCGGAAAATGCACTGCCTGCGGCGCGTGGAACAGTATAGAGGAGCAGGCTGTAACTGTTTCGGAGCCTGCCTTTACTCGTTCAAAATCTGCTGTTCGTGCTTCGCATACAGTATCTCTTGCTAAACCCATAAGCATCATAAGCTATGATGACAATGAGCGTATTAAAACAGGTATGAATGAATTTGACAGAGTGCTTGGCGGAGGTATCGTTGAAGGCTCGGTAACACTTCTTTCGGGTGAACCGGGTGTCGGAAAATCTACGCTTCTTTTGCAGGTATGCGGAATGCTCGGCGACGACAAAAAACTGCTATATGTGACAGGGGAGGAGTCGCCTGCACAAATTAAGCTTCGTGCCAAAAGGCTTGGTGTTGAAAGCGAGAAAATTCTAATATATTCCGAAACAGATATTGAGGAAATTCTTGCTGAGGCTTCGATTACCAATCCAGATATTATCGTTATCGATTCAATACAGACTTTAACGGACGAAAATTCGTCCTCGGCACCGGGAAGCATAACTCAGGTAAGAACTACTACATCACGTCTTATCAAGCTTGCAAAGTGTGAGGGAATTTCAGTTATAATTGTCGGTCACGTAAACAAGGACGGCGGCATATCTGGGCCTAAGATACTGGAGCATATGGTTGATACCGTACTGTACTTTGACGGCGAAAAGCAGTATTCGTACAGAACTTTGCGTGCCGTTAAAAACAGATTTGGTTCAACAAATGAAATCGGTATGTTTGAAATGGATTCTGAAGGACTTTGCGAGGTTGAAAATCCTTCTGAATACTTGCTTTCTCAGAGACCCACCAATGTTTCGGGCAATTGTACACTTTGCGTTATGGAAGGTACACGCCCTATATTGGCTGAAATTCAGGCTCTTGTGACCAAAACGGCGTATCCCGTCCCAAAAAGAGTGGCAACAGGTTTTGATTTTAACAGACTGACACTCCTTACGGCTGTTCTTGAAAAGAGAATAGGTCTTAATCTTTATACGTCAGATGTATTTGTAAACATCGTAGGCGGCTTGCGAATTGACGAGCCTTCAAGCGATCTTGCGGCGTGTATTGCTATTATTTCGGGACTGCGTGACCTTGTTGTTGATGATAAGCTTATAGCTATCGGCGAAGTTGGCCTTGCAGGAGAATGTCGAGCTGTCGGCAACATTGAGCAAAGAGTTAGAGAGTCTGTAAGACTTGGCTTTACGACGGTTGTTTTGCCAATGAGAAATTATGAGCGTTCAAAACAAAAGCTTGAACAGATTAAGGGAAACGCTAAGCTTATGCCGGTAAGAAGTATTATGGACTGCCTTAAAATATTTTCAAAAAAAGATGAATGAACATAATAAATATCTTGCAGTTGATTCAAGATTGAATTTGGAAAACTGTAAAAAACTTGAGAGCTACGGCTATAATTTAATAAAAATACCTATTCAGAGCTGTTTAGATGAGCCTGTAAGCGCACATCCTGATATGTCGCTGTTAAAGCTTGGAAATGTGCTGTTTATTACAGATGGTGTTAAAGATTTGTTCACAAATGTGCAGAAAATTGAGGTAGTGGGGAAGTCTCAGCTTGAAAACAAGCTCAACTATCCCGATGATGTTTATCTCAATTGCGCTGTGGTGGGGAATAAGCTTATATGCAATGAAAAGTATATACACAGCACTGTCTTGGATTATGCAAAGAATATAGGATATGAAATTGTCAACGTAAAACAAGGATATGCTAAATGTTCAACCTGTGTTATAAGCCACAATGCAATTATCACCGAGGATAATTCTATTGCAAATGGGTGTGCAAAAGCGGGAATTGATGTGTTGAAAATTTCTAAAAGCTTTGTAAGGCTTGATGGATACAATTACGGATTCATCGGCGGATGTTCGGGATTGATTGAGGACAAGCTTGTAGTATTTAATGGAAATATTTTTTTGCATCCTGACGGCAAATTGATACAGGAGTTTTGCAACAAGCACGGAGTTCGGTTTATTTGTCTTTGCAAAGATGAGCTTTATGATGTAGGGAGTATAATAAGGCTGTAGAAATTTGTACTCTAAAAATTATACATCCAATTATATAAAATAAGAATTTTATTCAATTCGGGGTACTCCGATTTGGAGTAAAGACACAAAAAATGTACTATAGTGCTAATATATAGTGTTTTATCAACATGTTATTTACTGATGCTATAATGCAAAATACATACAATATTTTAGAAGAGAGTTGTAAAAATGAGTTGGTCAATTAAAACAAAGGTCGAAAGCTACGATGTTCAACCAAACGGTAATATAAAAATTTCTTCACTGCTTAAGCTTTTTCAAAAAGCCGCCGGCGATGAATTGCTTGATACGCCTTTCAGCTTTTTTAATCTTGCTTCACGCAAAGTTGCTTTTGTTCTGACAAAAATGACTGTAAGTATACTTAAGGATATCAAAATTTACGATGAAATTGAAATCATTACGCATCCTCGCAAGCTTCGCGGTGCGTCGTATCCAAGAGATTTTCTTGTCAAGGTCAACCGCGAAACTGTTGCTGTTGCTCGTTCCGTATGGGTACTTCTTGACATTGAAAAACGCTGTATTCTCCGCCCTTCAGCTATTTCTGACCTTGGCGAAATACCTACGAACGAAGATGATTCCTTCGAAATTGAGGATGTTCGCAGAATTGTTGATGCGGCTTCCCTTTCTAGAACGGGTGTTCGAAATGTCTGTTATTCCCACCTTGATATGAACAATCACCTTAACAACACCTATTATTCTGACTTTATTTTTGACTGTATCGACCCTTGTGAACACACATCTGAT
>JAZRKT010000008.1:0-1785 GCA_045646465.1 Eubacteriales bacterium
GAAGCTGTTAAGAAGGTTAAGGAAAGCTTTGGTATCAACATTGCGGACGGTGGTGATGCTTCGGTAAGCGGAAAAGGTGTTTCAGGCTCTTACAACGTCGATTCTAAAACTATTCGCACAAAGTTCAAAAACGACCTGCCGTCTATCTGTCACGCTTTAGGTTATCACATCGAAAGCAAGCTTAACATTATTGACAAGGTTATTGAGCAGACAGAGGCGGTGAGAAAAAGCAACGGTGACGGTATCGGTGAATATGAAGGTGAGCTTTTAAGCATGAGTTCATCAGCTGACGCAGGCTCAAGAACGAGAATCAGAGAGGGCTTTGCTGAGTTTATAAGAATGTATCTGACTTCCAAGCCTTTAGCTTTAGATGCTGCACCTATTTTTTATTCATTCTTTGAATCACTTCTCAAGGCGGATGCTGAGCTTGCTGCAGCGGTTGAAGCTTCTGCCGAGGCTATAAGCGGATATTTTGCACAGAGCTTCGGTGACAGAGCCGAGAGTGCTATTATGACAAAAGCGGAATGGGACAAGCTGAACAAGCCGAAGGGCAAAGAGGCAGCAATGCGTTTAAGAAACTGGGTTACTGTCCGTCTTTCTGACAGGTTCTATGGAATCAAAAATGCAGAAAAGCTTCACGGCGCATTTGACTTAACTACTTCCAAGAACGCTTATGTAAAAGCGACACTTTCTCTTCAATCGAGAGGGCGTGCGGCGAGGATTCTCGAAGACGGTTTTTATGATGCAAACGGCAACAAGGTCGGTGAGAGCTTCTTTGACATCATTGCTCCGTTAGGTGCGGATTATTCCGACAAGTTCAAGGATTTTGGCAATTATCTTACTTACGTACACGCTATTGAATGGCTGGAGCCAAATGACCAGACAGGAAAGAAAACTTCCTCCGGCAAGGACATATACAAAGCTAAAGCGAAAGGCAAGGTTTTCGGTGACGAAACTCTCAACGATGCAAACAAGCTGAGAAATCTTATTGCACGTTACGAAGCCAAGTATTCTGATTTCAAGTCCATTGCAAGAAAGATTTACAAGTATCAGGACAATCTAATGGAATACTATCTTATTCCTTCAGGTGCTCTCAGTCGTGATCAGGCAGAGACCTTCCGTGCACAGTATCCTCACTACGTTCCTTTCAACAGGTTCAACAGTGTTTTTGGTGATGCTGTAGGTTCCGGAAAATTCGGTGCTACAAACATTTTTGCAAATCTAAAAAACCCCATCAAGAAAGCAGACGGCGGCAATGCTCCAATCAGAAACCCGCTTGAGAGTATTATCAACTCTACTCTTGCAGCTGTTGATTTCAAAATGAAGAACGACACTATGCTTGCTCTTATTGACGAATTCACAGGCAACGGCAGTATTCCCGGTGTCATGGAGAGAATTTATTCCTCAAAAGAGCTTGAAAAGCTTAACGAAAAAGGTAAGAATCCGTTTGTAATTGAGAAGGCATACAGTGAGACATACATCAATGATAACAAAAATGTCAATGAGCTTGAAATCAGTCTCGACAATGAACTTTCAAAAAGAATAGCGGGTTTAAGCGGTTCGGAAAAGTACAATCAAATAAGAGATTACATCATTGAAAATATTGGATATGAAGAATTTGAACTACGCGACGGTACAAAAGCGAAAATTGACAGATCTGATGCATTACACATTGCCAACAAATCAGCCGGCAAAAAGACAGCTTATATTTCTCAAATAAAAGAAATAATAAAAAAAGCAAGACTATATCAGGTTGATACAAATGTCTTGCACAAAAAGTTTAAT
>JAZRKT010000009.1:0-12360 GCA_045646465.1 Eubacteriales bacterium
TAATACGTTACGCCGTTATCGGCGAAAAATTCGTTTTCAATGTAAGCTTTTGAACTGTTTTGTCCTGCTTACGTTATTATTGTGTGCAGGTGTCTTTTTTTTATTTAAGGGAATTTTTTGAAAAAAACACAGGACATTTGGAAATTTATGCTTTCTGCCTGTGATAATGAGTATGTATGTGGAAGGCTTTTATAATTGAATAAAAATGAGAGCTGCGTTAATTGAGCTTTAAAGCCTGTTGATACAGCTTTTTTGTTTGTTGCTTTTGTGTGTTTACTCCTCGTCAACCGCCCATATTGTATTAAAATACTCCGTCTTAGCTTCATACGCATAATTCCTTGCATCAGTCTCGCAGTGCTGTGAATAATATAGTGAGTAATTGTCGTCACCGTCGCTGTAGTTTTTGAATTCCTTTATGTAGTGCTTTGCACTTTGGAAGATTTGCAAATCACGCATATCTTCGGGAATTGCTATGTACAGATCGCACAGACGGCGCTGAAAGGCGTGGTATGCTTCGTGGCAAACAGAATCAAGACAGTAGCCCGAAGAGTTCTGGTCAAAGCTGTCTATGTTAATTATGATAGAGTGGTCGTTGTCGTTGTAAAAGGCGGCAACGTTTTGGGGCAGAGGCTTTAAGGTTACCGTTAGCTCGTGGGGAAGTCCGAGCTTTTGTGCTTCGATGTTGGCGACAGTCTGCAGAGTGTCAAGCTTTTGTGTTTCGGTAAGATTTATCCATATGTCGGGCTTGAGGTTTGAAAGAATGTGAAGATTGTCTTCTACGGTGCAGGTGCTTCTGAGAGGAGATTTAATTTCCACATCGGCACGAAAAAGAGAATTTCCGAACACGGTGCTTATTATGACAGGAGAAAAGGCTACAATCATAGCAATGCAGATTATTATACGGCTTGTGAGATAACACATATGCAGGCGTTTTTTCATTATCTGCTTAAAATATGTGCGATGATGGATTTTTGTGCTTAAAACAATTGCCGAGTACACGAGAATTACGCAGGCTGAAGGTATGAGAATAATCAGCCACAGAGTGGAAAAATATGAAAGAAAAGAATATAGCCCCACGGGAAACAGGAGATTTACGGTGATGCTGATAAAGTTCCTGTCATATTTCCACGTTTTTACCGTTCCTACGGCAACGCAAAGGATTACGATAGAGAAAAACAGGCATTTTGATGACAAGCGCGTCATATCCGCAATGTTTCTAAAAAACAGATTGTTATACCATATGCACAGTATTATAGTGTACATCAGGGTGTAAGGTATGTATTCGGATTTGGAAAGAGTGTTGTTGTTTTTCATAGTGACCGTCCTTTCTTTTTTCAGCCTACAGATATATACGCTATTAAAAGCTTTTCTCCGAAGTATGCGGTCAAAGCGGTTGACACGGGAGCATAGGAATGGTATAATTTTTATATATAATGCTTTGAAAGGAAAATGAAAAATGCTTGAAGCAGGAATGAAAGCACCCGATTTCACACTTGAAGACAAGGACGGAGGCAGGGTGTCGCTGTCGGATTTTCTGGGGAAAAAGGTTGTGCTTTACTTTTATCCCAAGGACAATACACCCGGCTGCACTCGTCAGGCGTGTGCCTTTGCAGGAGCGTACAGCGAATTTTTAAAGATGAATATTGCCGTTATAGGTATCAGTAAGGACAGCGTTTCTTCTCACGTGAAATTTGCCGAAAAATATAATCTTCCCTTTGTATTGCTGTCGGATACGGAGCGAAAAGCGATAGAGGCTTACGGAGTGTGGCAGGAAAAGAAGATGTGCGGAAAAACAGGTATGGGCGTTGTGAGAACAACCTTTGTCATTGATGAAAAGGGCGTTATACAGACGGTTATGCCCAAGGTCAAGCCTGATACAAATGCGGCGCAAATTCTGGAAATGCTGAGATAAAAATACTTGTGAGGCGACAAAATGAAAAGTAACTTACACACCCACACCCTTTTCTGTGACGGAAAAGACAGCCATGAGGAAACGGTTTTAAGCGCTATCGGGAAAGGCTTTGACAGCATTGGCTTTTCGGGACACGGTTATACATCCTTTGACTTAAGATACTGTATGCAGGACACGCAAGGGTATATAAAAGAAACTCTCAGAGTACGGGATAAGTACAAAGACCGTATAAAGGTGTATCTGGGCATTGAAGAGGATATGCTGGAGCCTTGTGACAGAGGCCGTTTTGACTACATTATCGGCTCCTGCCATTACTATGAAATTAACGGCGAGAAATATGACGTTGACGGTTGCTACGAAGACACAAAAAAGGCGCTGACGGCTGTCGGAGGTGATGCGTGCAAGCTCGCCGAAAACTATTACAGCCGTTTTTGCGACTATATTATGGCACGTAAGCCCGATATTGTGGGACACTTTGATTTACCTACAAAGCTTGATGAAAAATATGAAGCAGTGTTTACGGGAAACAAACAGTATGAAGCTTTGGCAGAAAAATATCTGCTGTATGCATTAAAAAGTGGCTGTGTTTTTGAGGTGAACACAGGAGCAATTTCAAGGGGATACCGCAAAACGCCATATCCGTCGGAAAAGCTGCTTTATACACTTTATAAAAACGGAGGTAGGATAGTTGTAAATTCCGACTGTCACAGCGCAAGCGGCGTTGACTGTGCCTTTGACGAGACCTTCGCGTTTCTTCAAGACATCGGATTTAAGCACACCTATATGCTTGACGGAAAAGAATTTGTGAAAGTTGATATATAGATGACAAAATCGAACGTAAACAAGGTTAAGGGAATTCTTTCTCTGAGGCTACAAGGTAGATAGACTTTTAAGGTCTTGAAAATGACAGATATGATATAAAAATTGCCCTTGGTGACAGTTATTCTGATGGTGTTTATTTTGTGACGGATGCGCCAAGTGAAACCCTGTTGTGATTGTTGGATAGCTGGAAGTTGAGTGAAAATAACAAAAAAGAACAGTTTTTGGCAAAAGCACTTGTGTTTTCTCGGAAAGTGTGATAGAATACAAGAAGAAATTTAAAATGGAGGTATATTATGGACAACCAGAAACGCAGCAGCTTTACAGGAAAAATAGGCTTTGTTCTTGCTGCTGCAGGCTCGGCGGTGGGTCTTGGAAACATCTGGCGTTTTCCTTATCTTGCTGCAAAATACGGCGGAGGCATATTCCTCTTAGTTTACATAATTCTTGCTGTTACATTTGGCTTTGCCCTTATGGTAGGCGAGATAGCACTTGGAAGAAAGACAGGTTTAAGTGCTGTAGGTGCTTTCGGAAAGCTCAATAAAAAGTGTTCATTTATAGGACTTCTTGCATCAGTAGTTCCTATGATAATTCTTCCTTATTACTGTGTAATAGGCGGCTGGGTAACAAAGTATCTTGTGGCATTCGGTACAGGCTCAGCTGAGGCTGCGGCAAGCCCCGACTACTTTACGGGATTTATAGGAAAATCAGCAGATCCTGTTGTGTGGTTCCTTGTATTCCTTGCGGTAACGGCACTGGTAGTTGTTCTCGGCGTTGAAAAGGGCATTGAAAATGTTAGTAAAATAATGATGCCCGTACTTGTTGTACTGTCAATTGTCATTGCAGCATACACCGTGTTTATGCCGGATGCACTTGACGGAGTTATTTACTATATCAAACCCGACTTTTCGCATTTTTCTGTTAAAACAGTTCTTGCGGCAATGGGACAGCTGTTTTACTCAATGTCCCTTGCTATGGGTATTATGATTACATATGGTTCTTATATGAAGAAGGAAGTAAGCATTGAGGGCTCAGTTAAGCAGATAGAAATATTTGACACGGGTATTGCTTTCCTTGCAGGTCTTATGATTGTGCCTGCGGCATACGTGTTCAATAACGGTGATATGGCGGCAATGGGCAAGGGCCCGGGGCTTATGTTCATCACACTTCCTCAGGTGTTCCACAAGACAATGGGCGGAACGGTTGGAACAGTAATCGGATTTGTTTTCTTCCTGCTTGTACTTTTTGCGGCGCTTACATCTTCCATTTCCCTTATGGAAACGGTTGTATCTATTTTCTGCGACAAGTTCAAGCTCAACAGAAAGCTTACGTGTCTGCTGGTGTTTATAGGCTGTGCGCTTATAGGTCTTCCTTCATGCTTCGGCTTCAGCATCTGGTCACACATCAAGCCTCTCGGACTTGACGATATACTCACATTCTTTGACTTTGTAAGCAACAGCGTGCTTATGCCTGTCGTTGCACTTCTCACCTGTATTTTCATCGGCTATATCATAAAGCCCAAAAGCCTTATTGATGAAGTTGAAACAGGCGGTGCAAAATTCAAGCAGAAAAAGCTGTTTACTGCAATTATCAAGTATGTAGGACCTGTATTTATTGTGCTTATCCTTTTATCATCCGTATTTGATGCCTTCGGACTTTTCGGCTTTAAGTTTTAATATTATAACAACTGCTTCACGTCTGTGAGGCAGTCCTTTATTGAATAATAATGAAGTAAGGACAGACATTTCGTGTTTTCGGAATGTCTGTTTTATTTTTTTGTCGAAAAATGAAAAAATTGCGGAGAAAAAATTTCTCACGTGTATATAGAGGTGTAAGAACAAAGCAATCATCGGAGCAAAAGCCCCGTTGAAATAAAAAATAATTAAAGCAAAGGAGAAATCACTATGAACAACAACCCAATTGAAACAGCTCTCGAAAATGCAGAGGGTGTATTTGAAATCGACCTTGTAAACGGCATTTCAGGAACAGTCTTTCCAAAAGTTCCCGTCAGAAGCGACAACACTTTCCGTCAGATTATCAACGAGTACGGCGAGGATATCGAGGTTGCCATAAGCGAAAAAAAGATGCGCTTTACCAACAAAAGAACAGGACAGCAGACCTCAGACCTGGATGAAACGGTTTCGTATATCGGTCTTGAAAACGGAGATGTTCTTTCTGTTGTTGACAACTGCGGTGTCGCTTAAAAAGAGGTGAAGGCAAAATGACGGTAAGTGTAGTTTCCGCATTGATTGTATTTCTGTGTGGTATATGGTTAATACGCTGTGCCGGTAAAAGCGGCAAACAAGGGCAGAATTATAGGTCTGCGGAGACTACACCCTTGCCTCCAAGACTTGAAGGGGCAGACTTTACACAAAGGGAAAGCCTTCCGAGACTTGGAACAGGCTCAAACTGTGCTTTACCTCCCAGAAGAGACACGGCTACCCAAAGAGCATCCCAAAGAGGCCCAAGAGGAATACTGCCTCACCAATTTCCCATCTGTCCCATTGACAGACAGAAAAATATTCCCGGAGAGCCTCAGAAAATTTTCTGGTACAATCACGAAAACTGTTATCGCTGCTCAAATGGACACCGCTTTGGTAGTAACGGTAGTATTATAGTTGATTAGGAGGAATGAAATTGGAAAAGCTGTATAATCCCTTAAAGCTCAGTACCTATCGCAGTCTTTTTCTAACAAAGCGCATTCTTGTTGTAGGTGCGGGAGCAGTAGGAACGGGCGTGTGCGAAAATGCTGTGAAAATGGGCTTTAGCGTAGATGTGGCGGATTTTGATACCTTTACAATCGAAAATGCCGCAAAGCACAGTTGTCTTGTACGCACTCCCGAGGATGCAGGAAAGAACAAGGCAAGATGTGTCAGCGAAAGAATGAAGGTATATCTTGATGATGGATGCTCTGCAAACGGCATTGATACGGACCTTTGTATGCTTGGTCCCGAGGCAATAGCACAGTATGATGCTGTGGTATTGTGTCTTGACAACTTAGGCGCAAAAATGCTTTTTAACGAAATCTGGCTTCAGCTGCCTGCTGAAAGAAGACCTGTTGTCATTATGGACGGAACAAACGGCGAGACGGCTCAGAGCACGATGCTTGACGGAAAGGAATTCTGCCTTGACTGCCTTATGGATGACTCCTGGATAGAGGATGCGGCAGTAAAAACCTCCTGCTCAGGGCCAAAGGTGAGGTTTGTTGACGGAAAAAGCCAAATTGTACGCACCTCAGGTCTTGCAAGCTCGATTGCCGCAAACCTCAGCTGTGAGCAATTAAGGGCATATGTTACGGGTAACACCGACTGTATGAACAGAATGGTTACATATACTGCCTACCCAAATTTTGAATTAAGCGCTGCAAGACCGATGAGAAAAAGAAGCTGTGGCTGTGAAAAAAAGACCTATCCCGACAATATCACATATATTGAGGGAAGCGTAACAGGTATGACTCTCGGCAAGGCTTTGAAGCTTATTGAGCAAAAGCTGGGAACAGATAATTTTGAACTGCAGGTACATTCCGTAAACATCAACAATGTGCTGTTTTGTGGATTTGTCAAGGAGGATGTGTGCCACTTTTGCGCAAAGCCTATATCTGTAATGCGCCACGAGTCAAGAGTGTATTTTCACGAGCTTTTGTGCGATGAGTGCAAAAACAGCGGTAAAACAGCCTACGAAAATACGGCGTTTATGCATAAAAAGCCTTTGTATGCCTTTAACCGTGACAGTTCAGATGAGCTTAAAGAAAAAACTCTTTTCAGCCTTGGCTATCCTCTGGGAGCACACATAAACGTAACGGTGCGCACACAGGGCGAAAAAAAGACCGTCACCTTTGCCTGCAGCAAGGATGGCGAAAAAATGCACAGCATAAAAGCACTTAAAAGAAACGGAGATGTTGAAGAATGATTTATACAGGCGTATATACTGATTGTGAAGGAAACAGCGTAAGGGTAAGAGTGACGGAAAATGAGTCCTTGCAGGCAGTTGAAAACGACTTTTGCGAGCTTAAAAGAAGATATAACCCTAAGTATGTTACAATAGAGCGCCTTGAGGAGGGAGCAGGGGAAAGACTTCACCTTAAAATAACGGTGAATGCACCCAGTCACTACCTTACCTCTCCTGAGGACGTTCTGCCAAAGAGCTGCTCGGATATGTCCTTTGAGCTTGTAGCATACCCGGGTTACCCCATTAAAGAGGTGTCAGCGTTTTACAACCCTCAACGTTACCTTGCGAGCCCAAATGTTTTCAGAAGCGGAGACGCGTGCATTGATGACTGGATAGTTCTCAAAAGCTCCCTTGTTTCTGTTGCAGACAAGCTTATCAATGATATTATCCACAATCCCAATGTAACAAGATACGACTCTCCTGCCAACAGCGATATGATTGACTGGCACAGCGAAAACTGCGAAAAGGGAGCTTTTCCCACAATTGAACCTAAGCTTCTTGATGCAAGCGAGGCGGTAGCTGCTCTTCCTGCAAGACGTAACAACGGTATGTCCTCTGCAGGCGTAAACAGCACCAGTGCTCCTGCACTTCCCAAAAGAAGAAGACCGTTGATATAAGGAGGTAAAGAATAATGATATATAATAAAACCAAGGAAAATCCCCCGACGCTTCCCTACCGCAATCATACAGGACAGACGGTATATCCTGTGTTAAAAAGCGAGACAATTGAAGAAATTATAAAGTCAGACTGCGGCAATGTGTACGTGTGCGATAAATTCGGTAACGGAAGACACACCGTGTTTGTTCTTCCCGAAGCATACAGCCAGCTTGTAAGTATGATAAGCTACGGCAGACGCTCTCCAATGAACGTCAAGGAGCAGAAGTTTATAGGTCTCGGTCACTTTTTTGACGGCGCAGACGGATGTGTAAATATCGTAATTTCCCATTTTATTCAGATTTTTACCACCAACCGCACAGGTATTTCAGCTGAAAACTTAGGCCCCGACGGTGAGCATAATCCCGGTCTTGACTTTCTCAATTACTACAGAGAGGAATTTCTCGAATACGAAAAAAAGTGCAACACCGATGCCTTCGGAAAGCCTGCCGACCCATTTTTAAAATACGGCGCAAGCGAATATGTGCTTGAAGGCCACACCCACCCCGACCTTGGCGTGTTCTGGAGCAGTACCGATAGAAAAAGCGGTAAGGCAAGAGCTGCAAAAAAGCCTGTATGTATATTTGTGTGCGACCCCGTAAGAAAGCAGATGCTCGGTTGTGTGGGAAGCGAGTTTGAAAATGCAACCATTTTAGCCTTTTCAAGAGCTCAGAACGTCACATCATATGCTTTGGATAAAGAAAAAAGCAAGAATAAGGACGTTGAAAAGACAAAAGAGCCCGAAAAATACAAAGCCGAAAAGGAACTTACCTTACAGCACGGCTCTGACGGCTTTGACGGACTTTGTGCTGCAGCAGGAGCATATCTTACAAAGCACGGCTACTCAGGCAAGCTTAAATGTCGCAAAAATTTAAAAGGTGAGAGAGTGATAACCTTCAAGATGACAGCAAAGGGAGGCAAGAAATGAGTAGCGTTCCCGAAAGCCTTGGAAGCTGCTTTTACCGCAATTTGTTGACACGGCAGGGTAAATACTTTTACGACTGCATCCTTAATCACTTCTCTCAAAAGCACTACGAAAGTATGGTCAGCGTCAAAATAGCTGACGGCAAAAAGGCGTTTGAGGACGGCTTTGCGGCATTCAAGGCAGTAAAGGACGACCACCCCGAATTTTTCTGGCTGGGAAACGAATGCCGCTTTATCCGAAACTTAGGCTTCGGATTTATCAAGCCACAGGTGCTGTACAAAAGAAACCATATTGAACGCTTTGAGGCTGTTCTTCAAAGAACGGTAAGCAATATTTTGCGTGACACTTCGGGCAGAGATTGCCTGATGGGTCAGAAAAAAGTGTATGAGCGCATAGCAAGAAGGCTGACCTACTGTGACAGCAACGATGCCTGCGAGCACAACATCGTAGGTCCCGTGCTAGCCTCAAAGGGTGTTTGCGAGGGCTGTAACGCTCTGCTTATGGTGTGCTTAAGACGCCTGGGGATACCCTGCATCAAGGTGTACGGAAAATCAAGCCGTGATACGGCACATTGCTGGTGCATTGTGTGGGTAAACGGTAAGCCGAGTCATTGCGATGTGACGTGGGATATACCAAAAGACGGCTTTGTACGCTTCAACTATTTCAACGTCAGCGACAGGAGAATAGAGAGGGATCATTTTTGCTTTAAAAGCAGTTTTATTCCTGTTTGCAGTTAAAAGTTGAAGATACTTTTATGTTTGGAAGGAGTGTTTCGGCACTGCGGTGCCGACATTCTTTTGACCTAAGCGTCAAAAGAATGCAAAAACGCTTCCACTCAACAGGGGGAGATGGCTCGGTCGGGGATATTAGCTTTGGCGATAATTGCGACACACGGAGACTAAGGGCTCCGTGTGTCGGGTAGTACATACCGTTAGGTAGTGCTCCCGCCCTGCGCTGATTTCTCCCCCTTTGCCGTGGTGGCTTATCCCCTCACGTTTTGGGCTCGGTGTAAAGTGGGAGACTTCGGTGGTTTGACTGGGAGCTTAACAACGCTTTTTTTAGAAAACTACATCTTCTTACACATATTAACACCCCGCACTACAGCCAAAACGAGAGAGGAAGGCACCCCGCCGTGGAGGGAAATCAGCGCAGGGCGGGAGCACTACCTGAAAATACGTACAATCCGAATGTCGGAGTCCTTAATCTCCGACATTCGCAATTAGCACAAAGATGCCAACCCCGACCGAGCCATCCCTCCGTTGAGGGGAAGCGTTTTGCGTTCTTTGTCGCTTCGGACAAAGAATGTCGCCTCCGCAGAGGCGAAACCTCCCTGCGATACATAAAACTAAATTAAAAAAGTATCTAAAAATAAAAAAGGAAGTGACATCTATGTATCAAAAGGTCATCAGAGACCCCACGGGACAGGGTCTTATACGAATTGTTCCCGACGTGTGCGGCGACAGAAACGCCGTCGTCAACGGAAGCATACTTCTTGTTCCTGCAGGAACGGTTGCCTTTGTTTCTGTTAATGGCATACTTTCAACGCCGTATATGCCGGGAAGACACACTCTTTTTACAGGCGTTGACCCGTTTTTCGTAAGACTTCGCAACATTATGACTCACGGAGATGCAGGAATATCCGTTTCGGTGTTTTACATCTCCACAGATAAGACAAAGTTTATGCAGCTTGGAACAGGTGAAATACCTTTTCTTGAACACCGCTTCAGACTTACTATGAAGGCACTTGCCTCCTGCAGCCTTACTTATTACGTCAAAGCTCCCGAAAAGGTGTTAAAAAAGCTTGTGGGTGCCTACAGCAGCGATTTCTGCGAGGACGATATTGAGCCTTGCCTTACTCAGCTCATTTTGTCACCCATAAAGGAAACGCTGTCAAAAGAGCTTGCAAAATGCGAGGTGCACGGGTTTAATTCAAATCTTACATCCATAAGCAGAAGCGTATCGGACAAAGTAACCGCAGTCTTTGAGTCCTTCGGACTTGGCACATCCGATTTTAACGTTACAGGTATCAATGTTCCCGAAAACGAAATGCAAAGACTGTCCACCCTTGAAGCCGATCACGCTTCGGGTGTCAACCGCACCGACCTTGAAAAATATAACCTTGACAGAATCTGGAACGGAGATGTTGATAAAAGAACAATAAGCGAGGCTGTTACGGGCTTTTCTTCAAGAGGAGCTCAGGTGTCATCTTCGGGCGAAGCGCAAAACGTATCGGGTACGGACAATGCCATAAAGCTTTTGCTTTTGTCACAGCTTTTTCCGTCTCTTGCAAACAGCTTTGGAGCTATTTCGGGGCAGAATACAAGGGCAGCGGACAGAGCTGTTACAAATACGCCCTGTGCACCTCCTCCTGTTCCGAAACGTCTTGTAAAATGCCACAGCTGCAAAAGATGTGTGTCACGAAAAGACGGAAAATGCCCTGTATGCGGGGCTGAACTGTAAAAGAAAGGATGAAACAATTATGGAAAGAAAGCTTAATCCCTTAGTTATATCGGCGGTTACTTTGTCGGCATTTGTTATTCCCCAGATACTATTCTACTGGCTTGCGCCGAAAGGATTTGAAGCAAGAGAAGCAATTTATACCTTTGGTACTCTTTTTACGGCGGTGTCGGCAATGGCAGGCGCAGGCTGCTGCTGTAAATTCGGCTTGCAAAAGGGAATGCCTTCAGCCGTGGTGAGCGCAGTGTTGGGTGTTCTTGTGACGGCAGTGTGTGGTGTACTTATATTGCTTAATGCATCGTTAAGAAGTAGTATTTTTGCTATGTGTATCTTTTTTCCGCTGTATCTTATGTGCCTTGTACCTCTCATTGCATCGGCAGGCAAACGTGAAAACCCCGATGGCGGCTATTTTGGTTTGAACGAAGACCCGAATAGACGCTCGGCGCCTCTTCCACCCAGAAGAATTTAGCAAAGCTTAATGAAAGGACGTGCTTTTATGGAATTCAGATGTCCCTATTGCGGCTGTACAAGCAGTCACTACAATTCAAGAAGAATGAGATACGTGTGCGATATGTGCGGTCACGGTGTCAATGACAGACAGCAGGAGCAGGAAAGGGCAGAGTATCACAGAGCCATCGCCTCGGCACGTAGTCATCTTGCGGCAGGCAATTGGCAGATGGCAATAAACATTCTCAGTCCTCTTTTGCAGAACAATCCTACGGACAGACTTCTTTACAGCCTGATGCTCAGAGCCGCAACGTCGGATTTCACCGATTATAATATGGAGGTATCCTCTATGAAAAGCACTGCCTGCAATTGCTGGGATAAGCTGTCAAGGCTTGGCGGTATTGACGGCAATATGGCAAGGTATTCAAGGAAAGTCTGGCAGATGAGAAAGGATGCACTTGTCAGAAAGAAGAATAAAGTGTACTTCAGAACAGGTCTTGCCGTTGGAAGTATGCTGTGCTCCTTTTCCTGCCTTTTTGCAAATGCTTATTTTGCATTTTTCCTGCTTGTTCTTGTTTCCATTTTCCTTGCAGGAAGTGTTTCGGATCTTAAGCCAAAGGAGTTGAAAGCGCAGATAGCACGTATTCCACAAAGCAGTCTTGCCAACCCTTTTCAATAAAAATACACCCCTTTGCCAAAGGAATTTGAAGACGAAAATTGTATTGACGAAATAAAGAGTATATATCTTTTGGATGTTTCCAAGGGTTACACCTCAAAGGCTGGCTGTCTTAACGGCATTGAAAGCGTTAAGAAGAACTTACCTGCGGCTCAAATAGTTAGGGAATAAGTTATAGCACAAACACAAAAAGGCTGTCCGCCAGGACAGCCTTTTTGCTTGTCGCAAAACCATTATAAAAGTTTAGGTCAAGCCTTTTTAAAGGCTTGCAGTTTCCAAAGACAGCGTCTTTGGTCGCCGTCCGCAGACGGCGAAACGCCTTATGCTTCACAAAGCGCAGGAAAGGTGAATTTGCCGTCCTTTAAAGGACGGCAAAGAGGAAAACCCTCGCCGGGGGTTTTCCTGAAATGTGAAATAAAACATACTTTTTCAACAGACTTAACAGCCGTAACAGGCTGTTTTTACATAGCACATAATTATATCATCAAATTCACTGATAATATTTGTACGGAACTTAAATCA
>JAZRKT010000010.1:0-19564 GCA_045646465.1 Eubacteriales bacterium
AAGAAAAAGAAAAACTTGCACTTGATTTTGCAAATCAGTACAAAAATAATATTGACGACTTTTGTAAATATATGTGTACTTCTGATTTTTCTGTTACAGGTGATTATAGAGAGTCATGGGAATTCATTAAAGAAGGAAATCGATCGTTGGAACGACACACAAATTTCGGATTGTGCTTAAGCAGAAAATGATTTGAAATGTAACGTGTATATAATGAATAAGTTGCTAAAACGCCATCGCATCAAAAGAACTGATGTGGTGGCGCTTTTTTGTGTTTTAATTGCTAATTCTTCGCTTTTTGTCTGGACTTTTCCTCTTTTCTCTGGCTTAATTGTCTTACCAAATACAGAGGAGGCAACAATCATGAAAATAGAAAAAGCACAGGCAGACTTTGAAAGGCTCATAAACAAGTATAGTTTCACGGTCGCAGCACACACAGTTGACTCGGGCATACCGATGTACCACAGAGTATGGAACAGAGAAAACGAAACACTGGAGATAAGAATCCTGCTCAGCGGAGAGTACCCGCTGATGTCGGTTAGAAAGAACGACAAGCAGGACCCGCGATTTATAAGGGACTACCAGAATCCCAAAAGCGCATTCAGCGCAATACGCAAAATCATAACAGCAGCAGGCTTCGAAATGTAAGGAGGGCGCAGATACGTGGAAAGAAGGCAGCATCAAGATTCACGACAGCATCTTCCATTACTGGATGAAGCAGTACGACGAAGGCTCGGAATACGGTATCGACGGAGGACGCATAAGTAAGCTGATGATAAAATGCGAGGGCAGAACAGTCTGCAACTACGACCGTGGCTGGGATGTAAAACCAACAGATGCAAGAGTTCAAACGGCATTAAAAATCCTGTTGGCAGATTATAACTAAAGATAAACACTTGTAAAGTTGGCACTGTTTGGCACTATTTGGCACACACATAATGTGATATAGTTATAATAGGAAAAATGAAAGTTGACAGTCTTTGACAGTTCATGACAGTTAATGACAGTTAGCTTTTGTGGTAAGGTTATGATGGAAAACGTGAACACGAATGAACACAAATGAACACTCGTGGACTATGATGAACACCAGGGATGTGTTATTATTACAATGGAAAATAAAAAAAGAACTCCCGCGAACTCAAACGAACTCGGCGCGGACTTGAAAGAACATACGGCATGTGATATATCTATAATAGAAAAAGTGTGAACACTCGTGAACACTGCGCGGACTATGATGAACATTCAAAATGTGTTATGATTATAATGGGAAATAAAAAACGGACTATCTGCGGACTTGCTGCGGACTATTGACATATGATATACATATATTGGGATTAAAAAAACCATTCTAAATGGTAGAAAAAGCTCATGCGAAAATTTCGCGTGGGCTTTTCTTATATAAAAACAAGCATTAACAATTACATAATTTTAAGAGTAGCGATGTGACTGCAGCACATCGGTGCTCTTTTTTTATGCCTTTGTGTCAATGACTTGTTGATGAAACTAATTAAAAATATAGGAGGAACAGAGATGAGAAGACAATTAGCAAACAAGGACATTAGAATTGCGTGCATGGAGAATGGTGTAAAGTTTTGGCAAATCGCATTACATCTTGGGATTTCACCAGAAACATTTACACGCAGAATGCGTACTGAACTACCTGAAGAAGAAAAGAAACAAGTTTTCAGGGCTATGGAGTTCATTCTTCAAGGAATTTGATAGAAAGGAGAAACTATATGAAACAATTTACCCTATTCACTGCCGGATGTGCCGGCAACAAGCAAAATAACGTCTATCCCAACAAAATGGTAATAACAGACGAGGCAGAATTTAAAGCAGCGGTAAGCTTCGACCATGTGTGCGCCGAATACCGCGACAATCTCAGGAGCAACAAAAACTTTATAAACTCCGACTGCATCATGATGGACTGCGACAATACTCACAGCGATAACCCGGAGAATTGGAAAACAGAGACTTCGATTAAAGAAGCCTTCCCCGGCGTTGCTTTCGCAGTATGCTACAGCAGAAATCATATGAAGGAAAAAGACGGAAAAGCTGCAAGGCCGAAGTTCCATGTATATTTTCCCATTGAGCCGGTAAAAAGCGCAGAGCAATACACTAATATGAAACGTCAGCTACAGAAAATGTTTCCGGAGTTTGACGGGAATGCGCTGGATGCAGGGCGATTCTTCTTCGGCGTTGAATCCCCGACAGTGAAATTCTTTGAAGGAAAAATCACAGTGGACAATCTGTTCATCGCCGCAGGCGGAAGAAATACTGCTATGTCAAAAACGGCGGCAAGCATTATAAAAAGGTACGGCAATACGGACGATGCCCGCAGGCTCTTTGATGAGGAGGCAAAAAAATGCATTCCTCCGATGGATAACAGCGAGCTAAATGCTATCTGGAGAAGCGCCGCGAATTTCGGTAAGCGTGTCGCCGCAGAAGAAGGCTACATTCCGCCGGAACAGTTCGGAGCTCCGCAGGAGCATCTACAAAAGCTGAAGCCAGAGGAAAACAGGCTATATCCGTGGACGGAGCTTGGAGCGGGACAGCTTTTTGCAGACTACTACAAAGATGTTCTCAGATACGTACCGGAACGCAAAAGCTGGTTTCATTATAACGGTGTTGTGTGGGAACAGGATATTGGCAACACAAAAACAATGGAGCTTTGTAAAGCACTGGCAAGACAACTTCTAATATATTGTTCGTCTATTGATGATGACAAGCGCCGTGAGGAATACGCTAAGTTCTGTTATCGCTGGCAGACTCGTAAAATGCGCGAGACAGTAATCAGGGATGCACAGAGCGTACATACCATTAGCATGGAAGAATTTGATAGAGACCCATATATCTTCAACTGTAAAAATGGAACTCTGCACCTAAAAACAATGGTGTTTTCTCCTCACAGGCCAGAGGACAAGCTGATAAAGCACAGCGATGTAGAATATAACCCCGAAGCACGCTGCGAGAGATTTAATCGTTTTATTGATGAAATTACAAACGGCGATCAGGATAAAGCGAAGTTTCTACAGAAGGTACTTGGTTACGGGCTTAGCGGCGATACCCGATTTGAATGCATGTTTATTTTCTACGGAGCAACCACGCGTAACGGAAAAGGGACGCTATGTGAAAGCGTATTAAAAGTTCTCGGAGATTATGGTTGTACATCTCAGGCAGAGACCATCGGAATTAAACCGAACAAAAGTAGTCAGATGCCAAGCGAAGATGTGGCAAGGCTCGCGGGTGTGCGTTTTGTAAATATATCGGAGCCGGATCGCAACCTTAGGCTCGATGCAGCATTGGTAAAAACAATGACGGGCAACGACACAATGAACGCAAGATTCCTACACGAAAACAGCTTTGATTTTAAACCGCAGTTCAAACTGTATATCAATACAAATTATCGCCCGGCGATTAGCGATTTGACGCTGTTCAGCAGCGACCGTATTGTAATTGTGACCTTTGACCGACACTTTGGAGAACAAGAGCAAGACAAAAACCTGAAAGAACTCTTCTCTACGCCTAATAGCCAGAGCGCTATGCTAAATTGGTTGATGGAAGGATATCGTTTGATTCGGGCGGAAGGTCTTAAAATACCTGAATCTGTAAAAGAAGCCATCGAAGAATATCGTAAGGAAAGCGATAAGGTAGCACGTTTCACAGAGGAGTGTCTGGAAAAACGTGACAATTTCGAAGTGCGTACCGGCGATGTCTATAAGCAGTATACAACATGGTGTGAAGATAACGGATGCAAAGCAGAAAGCGCAGCCAAGTTCAATCAAGCGCTTAAAAGCTTCGCAACCATAGAACGCAAAAGACCTGCGGCCGGCGGTAGCTCGACCACTATGCTTATCGGATACAGGTTAAATACTACCGGAATGGCACTATAACTTCTGTAGCAGATGTAGCAGGTTTATATATTGGTTACTAAAAGAATAAAAAATATAAACCACATATACTACCTGCTACACTTGCTACAAATAAAAAAATTATATAGGCAGGGGTATCTAAATCTCTACAGCTTTAGGTATAACAACGGGCGCGGAGTACCACGCGAATTTTCGGGAAATCAAGCAGGGGTATACCCCCCATTTCAAGTTTTCAAATTAAGGAGGAAATATATATGAGTATACATAGAATGAGAACAATCGGTGAATCAGTTGCAGAAATAAAGGAACTGGATGCAAAATCGGCGGTGACAGCAAACTGCATACGCACCCTTTGCAAAGAGGGCAAGGTGCACTGCGTCTACACAGGCAAAAAGATACTTGTGGATTTGGATTCACTTCTCGAATTTTTATCCGGCAATTCTCAAAAAAGTGCTTGACTTTTAGCAAGTTCTCTGGCTTCCTTTTTGTTGCCAAGGGCTTGATATATACAGGATTGGAGGAAATAAATATGGCAACAATTTCAAAACGAATGACAAAATCAGGCGTAAGCTACAGAGTGCAGGTCAAGGTAATGGACAAAGGCAGCGGCATGCAAAAAACATATTCGACCACATGGAAGCCGGCACCGGGAATGACACAACGACAGATAGACCGTGAGGTCGCAAGGTTTGCAGATGAATATGAGCGCGATATCAAAAATGTACTCGCCTCACCACACGCAGACGGAGTATCACCCGATACCACAATAGGCGAATACTCACGATGGTGGCTGGAGCGGAGAAAGACAGAAGTCTCCGCCAGCTACTACATGAACTGCGGAAACTGCATCGATATAATGGAGGCAAACATCGGCAAATACAAAATGCGCGAAATCAGCCCCGTCATCATACAGCGCTTCTACGATAATTTGGATAAACGTGAAAGAACAATAATAGCAGTAAGCCCTAAACCAAAGCTTAAAGAAGTCGTAGAAGAAGTAAAGCGCGGAGAACGAGAGTCGAAACAAAAGTTGGATTACGACAACGGGCCCTTCGCAACAGCGCTGCGTGGCGGAAACATCCGACTGGAGCAGGCGAAAAAGATAGCAGATAATCTTAACTGCCGCACAACAGACATATTCGATGTGAAAAAGGTAACGCAACCATACGCCTTCGAAACGACACACAAAATAAAACGAACACTGCGCGCTATACTATCACACGCAAAGAAGCAGCGCATCATCAACGACAATTATGCAAGTGCAGATTACATAGACTTTCCGAAGCGGCCGCAGAAGGAAATCGACTATATGAACGATGACGATGCTAAAAAGTTCTATACCGCCGCAGATGAACATCCCGACATACGGTATAAAACAGCAGCGCTGCTCCTGCTCTTAACAGGTATACGCCGTGGTGAAATGGCTGGGCTTGAATGGTCGAACATCGACTTCGAGGAAGCAACAATCACAATAGAACGGTCTGTAACAACAGTAAAAGGATTCGGAGTTGTCGAGAAGGAGCCAAAGACCGAAAGCAGTAAACGAATCATATCTATATCGGATAAACTGATATCGACGCTCAAAGAATACAAAGAATGGTACGAGCAATACAAAGCTGACATGGGTGATGCGTGGACAGGAACAGACCGATTGTTCATAGCGGAGTGCGGCAAACGCTTCTATCCCGGAACAGCGCTACAATGGGTGCATAAGATATGCGATGCCGCAGGACTTCCGCATAGAACAGTACACTCACTCCGCCACACAAACATAACAATGCAAATCGCGGCAGGTGTTCCGCCGGTAACGGTCGCAGGACGTGCAGGCCACGCCAGGACAAGCACTACTACCGACATATACAGCCACTTTCTAAAGAGCTCGGATAAAACCGCGGCAGAAAAGCTGGAGCAGATATTTGAATAAAACTTAAAGGGTGATGACGATAACGGCCATCGCCCGATTTTTTTATAGTGGTATATCTACAAAATTCCCATCCTCGTCAAACAAAATAGAGCAGACTAAATCGTTACCTTGATATACATCGCCAGCATCAAGAACATAGTTGTTGTCTCGCAAAAGCGCACTGAACAAGTTTCCGTATTCCTCTTGATTCCAGCCATCAAATAATTCACCAGACATACCAAAAGAAATAATATCATCAGGATTTCCATGTTCATCATAATTTGTAATATAAAAAGGCCTTTTATAAAGCAAACTTGCTTTATATACAACCATCGCACAAATTTCTAAAAATTGTGCTGGGTGTACGTGTTGTTCAAGAAGATTACTTTGTTTTTCATATTGCAAAAAGAACTGCTCGTTCAAATTGTTATCCATTAAACATGCAACAATACCAATATCATTCATCTGCATGCAAAAGGTGTGTATGAAAGGGTTTTCCCATGCCCAATATCGGTCGCTATTGTTTTTCACTTTAAATATTAAAACACTGTACGGCTTGTTATGAAAAGTCGTTTCATTAATAATTGTTTTTAGAAATGTGTACTGCATTTTACGTTCTTTCATATCCTCAGGAGCGTAGATTGACTCGCTGTTAGGATCGCTGCGATCAAGCTTTAGTGACAATTCTTTGAAAAGAACACCATAGGAAATTTTTGTCAGCCACTGAAAAACAAGATCCTTGTTGCTTTTAACAAAGATATCATAACCGCCATCCACAAACTGCTGGATCGGTTTTTCGATTTTGCTGCTCATTATCTCATTACATTTTTTGCAACATGGGATTGTCAAATCTTTATAGCGTATTTGTGTCCTATTGAGAAGAACTAACGAATCGTTCCACAGGTTGAATTTATTTTGAAGCCATTTGGGATAAACATGCTCTTTGGTGCGATTATCATCAGTTAATATTTCTCCGCATAAAAAACAGCGGTCGTTAGTAAAAGTCATTTTGTCAAAAGGATTAAAATCGCTCATTTTTTCACCTCATAAAGAGCATAGTTTAATTATAGAAAAACAGCCACCTTGTAAGTGGCTGTTTTGTGTGGTGGGACGGGGAGGAATCGAACCTCTTGGTGCTAGTGTCATAAGCAGCTTAAGTCTCAACTAATTGATCTTTCCCGTGATTTTTCGCCCCGCACACACCGCCTAACCAAAAATCGTTATTATTCTGCAATTTGCTCACCTCTATTGTAATTTCTAAAAATGAAATATAGAGGGCGAGTGCATCAATGGAAAGACCAACGCATAAAGCCAACATGCTTATGGTCACTAATGGCACCCCCGGCGTGAATCGAACACGCGACTAATCCTTAGGAGGGACTTGTAATATCCACTTTACTACGGGGGCAAATATGAAATTTATGAAAGTTATGCTTTGAAGGGATAACCCTTACTTTTGCACGAAAAACTGCGTCAGGGTGCTTTGCCGGGTGCCGAATTTCCACGAGCTTTGCATTAAGCTCGCTTTTTTGCGGCTTTTCGCACGTTTTCGCACGAATCCTCACATAGTACACAGATAGAGCAAACCCTTAGGAGGGACTTGTAATATCCACTTTACTACGGGGGCATATATTACTCCAGCCTTTTGGCTACAATTTATTATACCAAAAAATCGTGATTTGTCAATAGAAAAAGACTGTCTTTCATTTGTAAAAAATGTATTTGTTCAATTGAGTACAATTTTAATCCGTATCCTCATCAAGAGCTTCTATGTAAAAGCTGACAGGTCTGAAGCCGTCATTGCATGAAATCATAGCTGACTTTGGATTTTTCATCCAGCCGTCATAGATGTTTTTACCGCCGCAGGAAAGTGTCATTACAAACGCCGACATACTTTCCCAAGCACTGTCACAAAGTCCTTTTGGCTTTTCTCGGCCGTTTGCGATAAACACCTGTCCTTCCTTCAAGCCACAGGCGTGCTGTATGGGGTTTTCGTATTTTTCCATGAGGTCATCGTAACGGGTAATTCTCATTACGGTTATGCGGCATTTTTTCATCTGTGATGTTCCCTTCATCATCTTTTTCATCATCTTCAAATTATTTACAAAAGTATTATACTACAGCCGGATCGTTTTTTCAATACAAAAATCGGCTCTGTCACAGCAAAGCCGAAAATTTATATTTTTTTAAGTATAGCTGCACTTACGGGAGATAGTGTCAGAGTACTTTCAAACACATTGTCCGAGAGCAAATCCCTGCACTTTTCCTCAACATCAAGTGTAACATATCCACCGCTTGCATTAACCGCAATCGTGAGAGCACCTCTTTCAAATACGCAAATGCCGTCCTTTTTGCAAATAAAATTCATATCTGCATTATGAAGTGACTGTTCAACTGTTTTGATTTCGCATAGTCTGCGATAGTGCTCAAGGACTTCCTTGTCCTCGCGACCCCAAGGATACGGAAAACGGCAAAACGGGTCGTGATAGCCTTCAAGACCTGCCTCGTCGCCGTAGTATATGCTGGGAATACCGGGAAGTGTAAACTGAAGCACCGATGCTATTTTCAGCATCCTTTTGCCCCGTTTCCTTTCCTCATCATTCATACGAAGCGTTGACAGAGTATTGTTGTCAATTCCCTCACTGCTTTTTCCTCCAAGGACGGTAAGTATTCTCTCTGTATCGTGTGTGCCGAGAATATTCATAAGTACACTTGAACAAAAATCGGGATAGCTCGAATAAATCTCAGTAACAGCGTTATAAAACTGCTCAGCATTTCCCCATTTTACAAAGTCAATAACGGCATTTTTTATTGGATAATTCATTACGCTGTCAAACTGTTTTCCTCTGAAATATCTGCGCCTTTGGTCGTAGGAAACCTTATCTGCGGCATTTTCCCACACCTCGCCGATTATAAGACTGTCGCCTTTTTCTGATTTTGCCGCACTTCGCAATTCTTCAAGAAAGCCCTGTGACAGCTCATCGGCTACGTCAAGTCGCCAGCCGGATATACCCTTTTTCAACCATTTGCGCACAATGCCCTTTTCACACAGAAAATAATCGCGCACCTTGCTGTTTTCTCCGTTGATTCGCGGAAGAATTTCTATACCCCACCAAGCTTCGTACTTATCTGGAAACTGTGTGAAGGTGTACCAATCGTAAAACTCAGACTTTTGCGACTGATATGCGCCAACATTTTTATATTTGCCATAACGGTTAAAATACTTACTGTCGTCGCCTGTGTGGTTAAAGACACCGTCAAGGATTATGCGGATATTTCTCTTGTTGCACTCGTTAACAAGCTCGTCGAAAGCCTTATCACCGCCGAACATTTCGTCAACCTTTTCGTAGTCACCCGTATCGTACTTATGGTTTGAGTATGCCTTGAATATGGGGCAGAAATACAAAAGATTTACACCCAGGCTTTCAAGATAATCAAGCTTTTCTATAACACCGTAAAGATTTCCGCCAAAAAAGCTGTTATTCTTCATAGGTGCTCCGCTATAAGGGGGATATTCGGGAATACCGTTTTCCCAATCCTCTAAAAATACCGCATCTTCACGGCAGGGAATGTTCTTTGTGCCCTTATTAAAGCGATCAACGAAAATCTGATACATTACGCTTTTCTTTGCCCAAGCCGGCGTTTCAAAGTCCTTGCCGTACACAAGAAGGCGGAATTTCTTACTGTCAGCCTTATCGCAAAGCGCAAAATCCACGTTATTTACCGAGTGGGTATACAGTTTCCTTTCTCCGCATCTTATGCACACACGCCAGAAAAGCAAGTCATCCGAGCCTTCGCAGATTTTTTCAAGGTCAAGGCTTGCGCTGTATTCATCGTTTCCGCAGCACGTTTTGCAAAAAGCACATTCCACCGTCTTGTTTTCTCCTGTGTTATCGTCGGTTATTTCAACTAAAACACCTGTTGCCGCAAGACGTCTTGACACCGTTATCACTATTTTGATTTTATCCTCCACCGAGAACGCTCCCTTTTGGGAAACATCCTTACGGTCAAGAATTTTTTGTATTTTTACTTGTTGTGTATTTTCTTTCGGGAAACTCAAAAGCATCTATTACTTCTTCTCCGATTTGATTTTTGATATATGCCAGATGTTCTTTGCGTAGTCCTCAATACTTCTGTCGGAAGCAAACTTGCCCGCAGATGCGATATTCATAAGGGACATTCTGTTCCACTTACTTCTGTCAAGATAGGTTCTTGCAACCTCGTCCTTACAGTGCATATAAGAGTCAAAGTCTGCAAGGCACATATAGGGGTCAGATATACCTCCTCTGCCTACGATAAGATAGTCGTAGATATTGGCGAAGCTTTCTCCGTTAAAGCCGAGGTTAAAGGAATCAACAACTCTCTTTAATCTTTCGTTATGGTGATAGAAGGAGGCTGCGTTATATCCGCGGCTCCACAAATCTTCAACCTCTTCCGTTGTAAGACCGAAGATAAACATATTATCCTTGCCGCACTCTTCAAGCATTTCAACGTTTGCTCCGTCAAGAGTACCAACAGTAAGCGCACCGTTTATCATAAACTTCATATTTCCCGTTCCACTTGCTTCCTTACCTGCAAGGCTTATCTGCTCGCTGATGTCCGCAGCAGGCATAAGGCTTTCAGCAAGGCTTACGCAGTAGTTTTCAAGGAAAACAACCTGAAGCTTTTCGGCTATCTTGGGATTTTTATTGATATCTGCACTTATTGCACAAATAAGCTTTATAATCTGCTTTGCCATATCGTAGCCGGGAGCTGCCTTTGCACCAAAAATGAAGGTCTGGGGTTTGATGTCAAGGTCAGGGTTATCCTTAAGAGCACAGTAAACATCAACAATTCTCATAGCGTTGAGAAGCTGTCTTTTATATTCGTGAAGTCTCTTTGCCTGAACGTCAAACACAGAGTCAGGGTTAAGCTTTACGCCTGTCTTCTTAAACACAAGGTCGCTGAAGGAAGCCTTGTTTGAGCGCTTGATTCTCTCAAGGCTTTCAAGAACAGTCTTATCGTCCGCAAACTTTTCAAACTTACGCAGCTCCGAAGGATTTCTCTTATAACCGTCACCTATGCACTCATCAAGAAGCGCTGAAAGTGCAGGATTTGAGTAGCACAGCCACCTTCTGTGTGCAATACCGTTGGTAACGTTGGTAAACTTTTCGGGATACATCTTGTACAAATCCTTAAAGCAGCTTGTTTTAAGAATATCCGAGTGAAGTGCCGAAACGCCGTTAACGGTATGAGAAGCAATTACTGAAAGGTTAGCCATTCTTACCTGGTTATATGCAATAATTGCCATAGAGCTGATTTTGTCCCAGTTTCCGGGGAATTTATTCCAGGCATCCTCGCAAAAACGCCTATTGATTTCGCAGAGAATATTGTAAATTCTGGGAAGCTTAAGTCTGAACAGGTCTTCGTTCCAGGTTTCAAGAGCTTCGGGCATTACGGTGTGGTTAGTATAGGTTACGATTTTTGTAACAAGCTCCCACGCCTTTTCCCAGCTGAAGCAATAATCATCAAGGAATATTCTCATAAGCTCAGGAATACAAAGTGCAGGGTGTGTATCGTTAATATGAATAGCAACCTTTTCTGCAAAATTGTCAAGAGTGCCGTAAACCGCCATATGGTCACGGATGATGCTCTGACAGGAAGCAGAGGTAAGGAAATACTGCTGAGTAAGTCTTAACATCTTACCTTCGACGTGGTTATCGGAGGGATAAAGCACTTTACAAATTGCCTCAGCACTTGTGCTCTTTTCAACAGCCTTCATATACTGACCCTGTGTAAACAGGCTCATATCAAAGCCGCCCACGTCTCTTGCCTTCCAAAGTCGAAGTAAGCTGACAGCCTCACTGTTTGCACCTGAAACCATCATATCGTTTGCACAAGCTTCAATTTCTTCTGCATCGTCATAGATAATTTCGCATCTGCCGTCCTTCCACTCTTCCCTGATTTTTCCGCCGAAGCGTACCTTGAAAGTTCTGTCTGTTCTGGGAACAAGCCACACCTCTCCGCCGGGAAGCCATACGTCGGGAAGCTCCACCTGAAGCCCGTCAACAAGCTTCTGTTTGAAAAGACCGTATTCGTAAAGAATTGAAAAGCCTGTTGCAGGATAGTCAAGGGATGAGAGGGAATCCATAAAGCAGGCGGCAAGTCTTCCCAGACCTCCGTTGCCAAGACCTGCATCGGGTTCTTCCTCGTAAAGCTCGTTAAGATTGAAGCCAAGCTCATTCAGTACTTCAAAATACTGCTTTTCAAGACCGAGGTTGTGTATATTTGTCTTTAATGAACGGCCGAGCAAAAATTCCATACACATATAGTACACTCTTTTGCCGCCTTTTTTATTGACAAGCTTCTTATAGTCGTTTCTCTTTTCTGAAAGAATATCCCTTACCGTCATAGCACATGCTTTATACATCTGCTCCTTTGTTGCTTCCTCAGGCGAAACGCCGAAAAAGCGTGAAAGCTTGGTAAGAATATTCTGTTTTACAAGTGCGTTTGTTTCCATTTTTATCTCCTCTGATTAAGTGTTGCAAAAAAATAAAGGTGGGGTGAAATAATATCACCCCGAAGAATAAAATTATTCCAATGTAATTTTAACACATATGGTCATACAATTCAATATACTTTTTAGCCGAAATATTCCAGCTAAAATCTATATTCATTATCTTTTTTACCAATGCTGTCCATTTTTCTCCCTGTGCATACAGATTAAGGGCTGCAAGTATTCTATCACGAAGCTCGGCTTCCGAATAGTTTGCAAAGGTAAAGCCGTTGCCGCAAATCTCACCGTTTTCTTCATAATAGCCTTTGATAGAGTCGTAAAGACCGCCCGTTTCTCTTGTTACGGGAACAGCTCCGTATCTTGAAGCTATCATCTGTGCAAGACCACATGGCTCGCTCTTTGAGGGCATTACAAAAACATCCGCCGCGGCATAAATTCTCTTTGACAAATCTCTGTCGTAAACAATAAGTGCCTTTACCTTGTCGGGATACTTTGATGCAAGATATCTGAAATATCTTTCAAACTTTTCTTCGCCCTTGCCCAGAATCACTAACTGAACGTCATTGTCAGCAACAACGTTTTCCATAATTCTTTCCACAAGGTCAAGTCCCTTGTGCGCCGCAAGTCTTGTTATTATCGCAATCATAGGAACATCTGCTCTTACAGGCAAGCCTGTTTCCTTCTGCAAAGCCATCTTGTTTTCAGCCTTGCCGTCAAGGTTAGATGCCGAATAGGTGTGGCCTATTACAGTATCCTTTTCGGGATTATAGTAATCGTAGTCAATACCGTTTAGAATACCCGAAAGCTTATAATTATTATCTCTGAGAATATAATGCAGTCCTTCTGCATGCTCGGGATACTTTATTTCCTTGGCATATGTGGGGCTTACCGTTGTTACTCTGTCAGCA
The DNA here is from genome assembly GCA_045646465.1 of Eubacteriales bacterium. Classification (GTDB taxonomy): domain Bacteria; phylum Bacillota; class Clostridia; order Oscillospirales; family CAG-382; genus UMGS1387. The sequence goes on from JAZRKT010000010.1 coordinate 13,180, forward strand.
CATACAACTGCGCCCTTCATAAGATTTATGCAGCCGTCGTAGCACATAATTGAAGCGTATTTATAGTCTATTCCGAACACATCCGAAAGAATTGCCATATCGTATTTACCCTGATAAGCAATATTGTGGATGGTATAGATAGCTCTCATATCCTTGTACTGTGGTGCTTCTCTATACTCTGTTTTAAGGTACACAACGCTTAAAGCACTCTGCCAGTCGTGGGCGTGAAGTATTTCGGGATAAAAGCCGATAACGGGCATCATCTGCATTACTGCCTTGCAGAAAAATGCATATCTTTCGCCGTCGTCGAAGTTGCCGTACATATCGGGACGATTGAAATAGTATTCGTTATCAAGGAAATAGTATACAACGCCGTCCTTTTCAAGGCTGTAAATACCGCAGTACTGCTTACGCCAGGCAAGATATACTGTAAACTCCGATACAAACTTCATCATATCTCTGTATTCTTTTTTTACACTGCTATAAAGAGGCATTACAAGACGCACATCCACGTCATCGCCCATCTCAGCCTTGACGGATGCAGGCAACGAGCCTAAAACGTCGCCAAGTCCGCCTGTTGCCGCAAAAGGCATTACCTCTGCGCCAACCATAAGTATCTTTTTTGCCATATTTATGACCTTTCTCAATTTATTTGATGAAGAAATTCAACTCATCTATTATCTATTCTCTCTTAATCTCTTATCTTTTATCTATCTCTATATAACTGTTCACTTTGTAATACTGAAGGGATGCGTTTCGTGTCCCGTCAGCACTCTACCGTCCTTGACAACAACATTCTTATCGGCAATTACACAGTTAAGTGTAACATTCTCACCTATTGTCGCCTTCTGCATAACAATGGAGTTTTTGATAACGGTGCCTTTGCCTACGTGAACGCCTCTGAAGAGAATACTGTTTTCAACAACACCTTCAATTACACAGCCATCGGCAATAAGAGAGTTCGTAACCCTTGCATCACCCACGTACTTTGCAGGTGCACTGTTCTTTACCTTTGTAAATACAGGTCTTGACTTTACGCCGAAAATACATTCTCTTACATCCGGCTTAAGAAGGTCCATATTGCTCTTGTAGTAGCCGTCAAGAGTATTGATTGCCGCAAAATAACCGTCATATTCATACTTCATAAACTTCATTGTATCCTTATTTGCCGCAATAATGTCTTTTGTAAAGCTTTTATAGCCTCTTGCAAGGCTGTCGAGAATAATATTCTGCAGATATTCTCTCTTAAGAACAAAAATGTTGAGACACAAATCCATAAAGCCTGCCATTGCAACGGGATTGTGGATAAGACCTGTTACACGTCCTTCACTGTCAGACTCAACAAGAGTGCAGTTTCTTGCAGCCTCGGGAGACATATACAGGTTCTTTGTAACAATTGTAATATCCGCACCGTTGTCGATGTGGAAGTTTATTACGTCCTTGAGGTCTATGTTGCATACAATGTCGCAATCGGAAAGAACGATGTATTCTTCCTTGCTCTTTGAAACAAAGTTATATGCACCCATAAGTGCTTCAAGTCTTGAAGAATATGGCTGTGTTGACATTGTTGTGTTATCGTATGCGGTAATGTAGGGGGGGAGAATTTTAAGACCGCCACTTCTTCTTGCAAGATCCCAGTCTTTACCTGCTTCAAGGTGGTCAACAAGTGACTGATAGTTATAGTGAGTGATGATACCCACCTTGTAAATATCGGCGTTTACCATATTTGAAAGGGTAAAGTCAACAAGTCTGTATCTTCCTCCGAAGGGCACAGATGCCATGGTACGCTTCTGTGTAAGCTCGGGGACGTTTCTGTCGTGTATGTTTGAAAAAATAAGCCCTGCTACCGTAGTCATTATACATTTCCTCCTTTTACATCTTCTGAGGAAACAATTTTTCCTTCTTCAATTACCATCCCGTCAGGAAGAGTTGCAGATGCACCCACAACCGATACTTCCTTGGCGTTTTCCCTATCGTTGCCTACAACACAGTTTTCTCCTACCGTTACTTCCTCGTCAAGTATGGAATAAAGGACTCTTGCGCCGGATTTTACAACACAGCCCTGCATAATTACCGAGTCCTTTACAACAGCTCCCTTGCGCACCTTTACACCGGGGGAAATAACGCAATTGATAACCGTACCGTCAATTTCACATCCTTCTGTGATAACTGAGTTTTCAATTACCGCATCACTTCCTATATACTGGGGAGCCTGTGCAGTATTTCTTGAACGTATCTTCCACATTGAGTCGTCAATGTCAAACTCGGGACTGTCGCCAAGTAAATCCATATCTGCTTCCCAAAGGCTCTTAATGGTTCCTACGTCCTTCCAATAGCCTTCAAAGCCGTAGGCATACATCTTTTCTCCCTTTTCAAGCATTGTGGGGATGATATTCTTACCGAAGTCGTTGGCTGAGCTCTCATCGGCTGCGTCTTCTTCAAGATACTTAAATAACACATCCTTATTGAATATGTAAATACCCATAGACGCCTTGGTGCTGGTGGGATTTTTAGGCTTTTCCTCAAATTTGAAAATTCTGCCAGTTTCATCAGCCGAAAGAATACCGAAACGGCTTGCTTCTTCTATCGGCACCTCAAGCACACTTATGGTACACGCCGCACCCGTCTTTTTATGCGCTCTTAACATCTTTGCATAGTCCATTTTATAAATATGGTCGCCCGAAAGAATAAGAACATAGTCGGGGTCGTATCTTGATATATATTTCAAATTCTGATAAATTGCGTTTGCCGTACCCTTGTACCAGTCAGCACCGTTCTTACCCTGATAAGGAGGAAGCACGGTTACACCACCGAAGGTTCTGTCCAGGTCCCAGGGCTGTCCGTTGCCGATATATTCATTGAGCTGCAACGGCTGATACTGCGTGAGAACGCCCACCGTATCAATACCTGAGTTTATGCAGTTTGACAGAGGAAAGTCAATAATGCGGTACTTTGCGCCAAAAGAAACTGCAGGCTTTGCCGTGAACTCTGTGAGGGCATAAAGTCTGCTTCCCTGTCCACCTGCAAGCAGCATTGCCACACACTCTTTTTTCTTGAACATTTATTTAACGCCTCCAAACGTTTTGTTTTCTCACTTTGTTTTAACGGTCTTTTTTACCGTTTTGGGTCTACTCACCTTTTTTGCTTCGTGTCTGAACACCATAGCTCCGTAGGGACCTACATCAATTTTCATAGAGTACTCCATATTATGACACGGTCTACAGTCTGCCGTTACGGGAGATGAATTTACCCTTCCTGTTCCGCCGTACTTAATGTCGTCGCTATTGATAAGCTCGGTATACACTCCTCCCTCGGGAACGCCCAAAATATACCCTTCTCTTCCTATGGGCGTAAAGTTTATAACCGTCACAAGACTGCCTCCCTGACTGTCATATCTCACATAGGAAAGTATACTCCAATTGCGGTTATCGGCATCTATCCACCGAAAGCCATCCCAGGAATAATCTATTTCCCACATTGCAGGATTTTCAAGGTAAACAAAATTCAAATCTTTTACATATTCCTTGTATTTTGCGTGCATTTCATAATCAAGCAAAAACCATTCTATGCTTCCCTTATAGTCCCATTCTCTGAACTGACCTATTTCGCTTCCCATAAACAGCAGCTTTTTGCCGGGATGTGTCATCATATATCCCAAAAAAGCACGTGTTCCCGCAAACTTCTGCCAATAGTCGCCGGGCGCTTTATCAAGCAACGATTTTTTGCCGTGAACAACCTCGTCGTGAGAAATGGGCAATATATAGTTTTCGGAATAAGCATACATCAGCGAGAAGGTCACCTTTTCGTGGTGGTCACGTCGGTATATGGGATCCATTTCAATATAAGAAAGCAGGTCATTCATCCAGCCCATATTCCACTTATAGTTAAAGCCGAGGCCGCCTGACTGTGCAGGCTTTGTCACATTCTGCCACGCCGTGGATTCTTCTGCCACAAGAAGTGTATCAGGGAACTCATCTCTTACAAGACTGCCCAGCTTTTTAAAGAACGCTGTAGCCTCCTTGCAGTCGTTGCTTCCGTCGGGATTGGGATTCCATTCACCGGGCTCCTTGTCAAAGTCAAGGTATATCATTGATGCAACGGCATCAACTCTCAGTCCGTCAATGTGAAATTCTCTCAGCCAGAACAGCGCATTTGAGAAAAGGAAGCACTGCACCTCGTTACGTCCCACGTCAAAGCGTCTTGTACCCCATCCGCGGCTTTCCATTCTGTCATAACCCTGATACTCATACAGCGGCGAGCCGTCAAATTCATAAAGACCGTGGGCATCCTTTGGAAAATGTGCAGGTACCCAGTCAAGAATTACTCCCACGCCTGCCTTATGCATATAGTCAACAAAATATCTGAAATCGTCGGGGTCACCGTAGCGTGATGTGGGTGCATAATATCCGCACACCTGATAGCCCCAGGAGCCATCAAAGGGATGCTCAGCTATGGGCATAAGCTCAACGTGAGTATATCCCATACTTTTCACGTAATAGCAAAGCTCGTGAGCCAGCTCTCTGTAATTAAGAACTTCGCCGTCCTCTTTTAATTTCCAAGAGCCTGCGTGCACCTCATAAATGTTTATTGGCAAAGCATATTCAGGCTCATGGTAATTCTTTTTTCGGTATTTAAGCCACGCGCCGTCGCCCCACTTATATTTTGAATTAAAGAAAACCGATGCGGTATCGGGTGCTTTTTCACAGTAAAAGGCATATGGGTCAGCTTTGTACAGCTCTCTGCCGTCTCTTATGATTATATACTTATACTTGAAATTCTCTTCGGGGCCGCAAAGCATTGCACTCCAAAGACCCGCTTTTGTTTCTCTTGTCATGGGAACAGGATTTGACCAGTTGCAGAAATCACCCGTCACAAGGACCATATCTGCATTGGGCGCCCACGTTCTGAAGGTATAGGTGTTCTTTTCTTTATCGTAATGAGCACCCATATATTCATAGGCTGAAAAATTAGTGCCCTCGTGGAAATAATACTGTGCTAAGTTGGGTTTGATTTTTGCCGCCATGGTGTTTTCCCTTCCCTGATATCTTTATACATATATAATATCACATTTAAGAGGATAAATCAACAATTTCGAAGCAGAATATTAAAAGTTTTTTATCATAATTTGTTATTTATGTGTAAACAAGAAAAATTCAATGTCGTTTTTTGTCTAATTTGCATAAATTTTCCATCATACTAAAAGCTGAATATTCGAGTAGGGCGAAATCAATCGCTCTCTCACTCCGCCGCACTTTCCGTTCGGCAAACGGTGGTTCTGTCCGCAGGGCTACGATTTCGCTATTGCTTCTTGTCTCCCACACCTCACGATGTGAAGCTTGCAAGTCGCTTTTGAGTTCGTCGGCAACTACGCCTCGGTGGACTTTCACCACAGAGGATTGAATGCCAGTTATAACAAAAAACGCCCCGTTAGACGGGGCGTTTTAAGTTATTCTGCAAGTTGCTTTTCAAGCCACACCGAGGCAAGCTCGAAGGCGTCGAAAAGATTTTTTCTTTCTGCTTCCTTAACAATTTTTTCGCTTGTCATCGCAAGTGCAGGGTCTGTGTTCTGAAGCTGTACAAGTATTCTTGAGGGAAGCTCGCCGGCGTTTTCAAGCACCGTAAATACAACCATAAATTTGTTATAAGGCTCTCCAAAGTATATCTTGTTACCGTCTCTCACAACAGGTCTGCCCTTATAAACCATAGGACTTTCCATATGCTTTTTCTTCCTTTCGGTATTAGTCGTTTTTCAGATAGCTGTTGACAAGGATTTTAAGAAGCTCATCTCTGTCAAGCTTTCTGATAAGTCCGCGAGCATTGTTATAGCTTGTAATATACGTCGGATCCTCCGAAAGAATATAGCCGACAATCTGATTTATAGGGTTATAGCCCTTTTCAACAAGTGCATCGTAAACTTGCTTTAAGGTATCCTTTGTTTCAAGCTCCTTAAGCTGGCTTATAGAAAAGGTTATTGTTTTATCATTTCTGTTTTCAGACATTTATATCACTCGCTTTCGCCCGATAAAATTATACAACACTATTATAGACCAAAGGTATAAAAATATCAAGTCAATACCACATAAATTAACAATTTTGTGACAATAATAAGCAATTTTCACCTATTTTTTGCTCATTTATTGTTTACGTGCAATTTTATACTCGTCGTAGGCCCTGAAATAGGGACAGCTTTTATACTGACCTTTGAGAAAATACACCATTTCGTCCTCGTCAAGATTCATATTGCATTCGTAGGCTTCGCCTTCCTCGTCCCAGTCATAATGAACGCAGTAGTCGCAGTTACAGCCCGTTTCGGCTTTTTTTGTCATATTACTCATATTCAGACCATCTTTCTGTCAATTTTAACAACGGCATTATATTTTTCATC
>JAZRKT010000011.1:0-11364 GCA_045646465.1 Eubacteriales bacterium
CAAAACGCTTCCGCTCATCGGCGTGGCTGAAAAAAATGCCACGCCTCGCCGCGGGGCTAAGACTGCACTAACCAAACTCTGTACGTCGTCGGTGCGCCTTGTCGATCGCTCGCGAAGCGAGATGGGTTCACTTGCTATTATCGGTTCCAATAATCAGTAACGGTGTTGTTTTGTTTTACTGCAGTTATTTACGCCCATCTTTTTGCACATTTCCCCGACATTGTGCAACCAAACAACACCTTGCACTACAGCAAAAACGGTGGAAGCCTCCCCGGCTGGAGGTATTCCGCAGGTGTGCCAATTAGCGGTGAATATGATTGTGTGATGTGCTGGTGTTTTATGTGTACGCACACCGAGGACTCCTCCGTTGAGGGGAAGCGTTTTTGCATACTTTTGACGCTTCGGTCAAAAGTTTGTCGCCTCCGCAGAGGCGAAACATCCTGCGTTACATAAAACTAACTCCATTTTACTCAAAGACGTCCTTTACGAGCACCAATTACACAACATCGTCTACGGTTACCTACGACATTTGCTGTCGGGCTTCCCGACCCGCAGAGGCGAAACATCCTGCGTTACATAAAACTATCTCTAAAGAAAACAGAAAAAAAGTAAAAAGTAACTTCGCCGTCTGAGGACGGCGAAATCTCTACACAAAAAATACAGAAGAATCAGTCAAACTTGGAGTATAAGCCTTTCTTGCAGTAGTCCGCAATGGCATTTACAACCGAAGGCTTGTCTTCCTTGTATGTAACACCGTACCACTTGTCTGTAGCGGTGAGAACCTTGACCTTTTCGCCCTTTTTCTGAATCATTTCGTCAACAACAAAGGGAAGTAAATATTCGCTCTTCATTTCTGTGCCCTTTTCGGCAAGGAATTTGCTAAAACCGTCCTCAAGCTCGTCAAAGAAGGAAGGCATAAGTCCCCACATATTCATTGATGCAATTGTGTCCTCTGGATAGTCATTGTTTGCAGGAATTTCGTGGGTTTCAACAACCTTTTTGAGATAACCGCCCTCAACTGTGCAGATGCCGCGTGAAACAGTGCCGTTTTCCGTTACCGTGTTGTTAAGCTTAAAGCCTACAAGACAGGTTTCGGTGCTGCCGCCGTTAAAATGCTTTGCAAGCTCAGCATATCCGCTTTTTCCGTAAAAGTCGTCGGCGTTGATAACGGCAAAGGGAGTGTTTATAAATTCTCTTGCACAAAGAATGGCGTGACCTGTTCCCCATGGCTTTACTCTGCCTTCGGGAATTGTGTAGGGTGCAGGAATTTTGTCAAGCTCCTGAAAAGCATACTCGACGTCAATCATTTTTTCAATACGCTTGCCGATAATGTCGCGAAAATCCTTCTCAATTGCCTTCTTAATAATAAATACAGCCTTGTCGAAGCCAGCTTCAAGGGCATCATATACCGAGTATTCAAGAATAACTTCACCGTGAGGACCTACCGGCTCAATCTGCTTTAAGCCTCCGAAACGGCTTCCCATTCCTGCCGCCATAACTGTAAGTGTAAGCTTATTTGACATATTCTTTCCGCCTTTCGTTATTTTTTGGTTACAATAACCTTTATTTCGTCGTTTTCTACATATATAGATATACCGCTTATCTTGCTGTCGTAGCTTGATATGATAAGCTCGGATGCCTTGTCTTCAATTTCAGTCTGTATGGTGCGGCGTAAATTTCTTGCGCCGTACTTTACGCTGTAGCTCATATCTGCAAGCTTTCTTATAACGTCATCGGTGTAGTCCATATTTATGCTCTTTGCCGACAGAGAGTCTGACAGCTCACGAAGCATAATTTTTGCAATTTCGTGGAAGTTTTCCTCGGTCAGCTGATTGAAGGTAATAACCTCGTCAATTCTGTTGATAAATTCGGGACGTAAAAACTGTGATAGTGCCTTGTGTGTCTTGTCGTCGTTGACCTGGTCAAGGCTCTTTGAAAAGCCTGCGGAGTTTGACGTGCCGTGAGAGCCGGCGTTGGTGGTCATAATGATGACAGTATTGTTGAAGTTTACCTCCTTGCCGTGAGCATCTGTAACCTTGCCGTCGTCAAGAATCTGCAAGAGCACGTTGAGAACATCGGGGTGCGCCTTTTCAATTTCGTCAAAGAGAACAACGCAGTAAGGACGTCTTCTCACCTTTTCAGTAAGCTGACCTGCCTCGTCATAGCCAACATATCCGGGAGCAGCGCCGGTAATTCTGGATACCGAGTGCTTTTCCATAAATTCCGACATATCAAGACGTATAAGTGCCTCAGGACTGTCAAATAAATCGTTCGATAATGTCTTTACAAGCTCGGTTTTGCCCACGCCCGTAGGACCTGCAAATATAAAGGAAACAGGCTTGATTTTGGTGTAAATGCCTGCACGTGAGCGCTTTATTGCACGTGTTACGGCGCTTACCGCCTTGTCCTGACCGATAATTCTTTCCTTCAATCGCTTTTCAAGACCGTCAATTCTTGCAAACTCGTCCTCGTTGATGTTGCTTGCAGGAACGCCCGTCCATATTTCAACCACCTTTGCAAGATGCTCGGGAAGAAGCACGACATTTTTCCTCTCTTCTGTCGCCTTGTCGTACATTTCTCTGTACTTAAGCTCCTCGCTCTTGGCCTCTGCAAGACGTGCAAAATACTGCTCGTTTGCACCTTCCTCGTCCGAAGGCGTCTGCGCCTGTACCTTTTCACGGTTCGCAGTTGCCTCGTCAAGCTTTTCCCTGGAGTAGTCAGCCTCAAAGACCGTCTTGTCGTTAAGGGCAAGATAGCTTGAAGCCTCATCAAGAAGGTCAATAGCCTTGTCGGGCAAAAATCTGTCGGTGATGTATCTTTCGGCAAAGACAACCGCCTTTTCCACCGTTTCATCAGGAATAACAATGCCGTGGAAGCTTTCGTAGTATTCCTTGATGCCCTTTAAAATTTCAACCGAATCCTTAACGGAAGGCTCGGCAATAACAACAGGCTGGAAGCGTCTTTCAAGTGCCGAGTCCTTTTCGATGTGCTTGCGGTACTCGGCAAGAGTTGTAGCTCCTATAATCTGTACCTCGCCACGGGATAGCGCAGGCTTTAAGATGTTTGCCGCATTCATACCTCCCTCGGCATCGCCTGCTGCCGCTATAGAGTGAACCTCGTCTATAACAAGAATGATGTTGCCAAGGCGTTTTATTTCCTCGATAAGTGACTTCATTCTGTTTTCAAATTGACCTCTGAACTGAGTGCCTGCCACCATACTTGTCATATCAAGCAGATGCACCTCGCACTTTTTAAGCTTGAAGGGAACGTCGCCGCCTGCAATTTTAAGAGCCAGCGCCTCGGCTATTGCCGTCTTGCCCACACCCGGCTCGCCTATGAGACAGGGGTTGTTTTTCTGTCTTCTGCAGAGAATCTGAATAACTCTGTCAAGCTCTCTTTCTCTGCCGATAACCTTGTCGATTTTGCCTTCTCTCGCCTTAGCCGTAAGGTCACTGCAAAAGCTCTCAAGATTTTTGCGGTGCTTGTCGACTTTTTTCTTTGCTTCCTTGCCCGCTTCTTTGGACGCCTTGTAGGAAACCTCGTCGCTGAGATTGCCGTTTTCGTCCTTTTTGAGAAAATTCTTAAGGTTGTTGAAAACTGTTCCGAAGTCCATACTTGGTGCACGGGACTCAGATTCGCCGACGTCGTCATCGTCCTCTTCCCCGTCAGTCTCGCCGCCAGGCATAAGAGAATCCATATCCATTCCGAACATACCGCCGTCAGCCATCATATTTTCCATTTCCTCTGAAAGGCTGTCAAGCTGCTGCTCGTCTATTCCCATTTTTTCTATCATATCGGTGACAGGCTTTATACCAAGGTCCTTTGCACAGATAATGCAATAGCCCTCATTCTGTACCTTTCCCGACATATCCATTCTTTGAACAAAGACCATAGCAGGTCTTTTTTTACATTTAGAGCAAAGTGTTGCCATTAAGATTTCCTTTCATAACTGATTTGTATGTTAGTTCGTGTGTAACAGGACGTGCGCACTGCGGTGCGCAGGGGTACTGTCGCTTTCTTGAAAGAAAGCGACCCAAAGAACTTTATTTTGGCTGTCGCAGTTTGGAAGATTTTTTATGATTTTGCAGAAAAGCGGGATGTCGGGGACGCCATCCCCTACAAAAAATACGAAAACTCGGGGAAAATAACACCCATTTTTTAGAAAACCACGTTTTTTCATCTATACTAACGCTCCGCACCTCAGCAAAACGAGAGTGGAAGGCACCCCGCCGAGGAGGGAAATCAGCGCAGGGCGGGAGCACCGCCTAAGAGTACGTACAGACCGAATGTCGGAGCCACAAGTCTCCGACGTTCGCAATCAGCACTGTGATAATATCCCCGACCGAGCCATCCCTCCGTTGAGGGGAGAATTTTTGGTACTTTTGTTTCGGGACAAAAGTACACCTCTGCACGCCGCAGCGTGCACGTTCCCGTCCGTCGCAACGGACGAAACACCCCTGTGATACAAACGAGTAACTAAAAAAGAGATAAAAAAGCAAACTAATTATTCTCCTTTTTCCTTGCCTCAGCTTCCGCCACAATGTACATAACGCACGAGAAAACAAAATACAGACAGATTGCAACGCAAATCCCCGTAATCACAGTGTCCGGCACATATTTGCCGAAAACAATGTCAAAGCACACAAAGGCAAAAACAAAGAAGGTTGCAAGCTTTCCGAATATATTGGACTTGACTACCCTTTTTCTGTTTCTGAAAACCACAAGCGCGCCGATTGTTGTGCCAAGCTCCTTGAGGAAGTAAACAACAGGCATCCACAACGGCACAAGCTGTGTGAGATATAGACAGATAAACGCCGTAAACTGGGTCAGCTTGTCTGCAAATGGGTCAAGGAATTTGCCAAGGTTAGTAATAAAATTGTATTTTCTTGCAATATACCCGTCAAGTACATCCGTAAATCCCGAAATTATAAACACAATAACGGCAGCAGTAACCTTGCCACTCATAAATAAGTATACAAAAAGCGGAACAAGAAGTATTCTGATTACGGATAAAAGATTGGGTATGTTTTTCATTTTCATTTTATTTTCCTCGCAGCCAAAATATTAGATTTATGTCTCAAAACTATCTGTTTTAACTAAAGAACTTTCCGAAAAGCAAAAGATACAGCGGATTGAACCGTGAAAACAGTCCGTAAAGCACCGTATCATTTTCCATTCCCTGATAAAGAAAAGGATTTTTCGGCAGACACGGAAGCAGGCTCTTGATTATCATACACAGGATGAAAGCATAAAAAACGCCTAAAATCACCCCTGCAATAACGCCGCCGACCTTGTTGAGCTGTCTGAGAAGGGGAAGCTTAAACAGGCTGTTTAACACAAGCGACAGCAAAAACAACAAAAGCAATACCGCAATAAATACAATAACTGTTCCCACAACGTTGCTTAAAATTTCAAGAACAGGCTTTGCAATGCCGTCGGCAAGCGTCCTTGAGGCATCCTCCGCCCCCGCCTGCATATCCTTGGCATAGCGTACCATTTCCTTTTGTGTGTCAACGCCGAGGTTTTCAAGCTGTTTGATAAACGCCGTGTCCTGCAGACCTTCAAATGCCTTGTCCGAGCCTTCCTTTGCCTGGTTTTGGAAATACTCGTAAATTTTATCGCCCGTGCTGTCCACAAGCCCCTTATAAGCCTCTGTGGTGCGTAAAAATCCGCCTGCCGTAGAGCCGAAGAAATATGCCGACGCTATTGCAATTATTACCGACACCAGCCCAAAGACGGATTTTACAAGTCCACGTTTTGTGCACCGGACTATGTTGAATATTATAACGCAGGCGATAACAACGTCAACAATGTACTGCATTTTTCCCCTTTCCGCCCGTTTTTCCACGGACTTTTACCTCACTCACAAGCAAAAATCAAGACTTTACCCCTATATTACATTATTATTGTATTATAGCACTTAGTTTTATTAAAATCAATAGGTTTTTTACAATAATATATAATTTAAATGTTTTTTCATTATTCTTTTAAAATCGAGAAACTCGACACCAAATGTCTGTCGGGAAGCCCGATACTATTTTTCGTAGGCAACCGTGGATAATAGTATACCAACTGTGCTCGTAAAGGACGTCTTTGAGTAAAATAAAGTTAGTTTTATGTAACGCAGGGAGGTTTCGTCGTCTGCGGACGACGAGTAACTTTGTCCTAAGCGACAAAGTAACCAAAACGCTTCCGCTCATCGGCACGACTCCATAAAATGTCGTGCCTCGCCGCGGGGCTAAGACTGCACTAACCAAACTCTGTACGTCGTCGGTGCGCCCTGTCGATCGCTCGCGAAGCGAGATGGGTTCACTTGTTATTATCGGTTCTAATAATTAGAAATGATGTTGTGTTGTTGTAGTGCAGTTATTTTTGCCGATTTTCTGCAAATTTTTCTGACTTTGTGCAACAAAACAACACCTTGCACTACAGCCAAAAAGGTGGAAGCCTCCCCGGCTGGAGGTATTCCGCAGGGGTGCCAATTAGTAGTAAGTAGAAGTGTGTGATGTAGCTGCGATTTCGCCTGTACGCACACCGAGGACTCCTCCGTTGAGGGGAAGCGTTTTTGCATACTTTTGACGCTTCGGTCAAAAGTTTGTCGCCTCCGCAGAGGCGAAACACCCCTGCGTTACATAAAAGTAATCTCAAAAAAAGAAATAAAAAGAAGTTAAAAACATATTGACTAAACCTCAAAAAAGCTGTATAATTATGATGAATATTTGTAGATGAAAAAGACTAGAAAAATGAGAAAGGATTGAAAGCATTGAATAAAAAAACCTCAACAGTTACTGTTCTTATTTGTATAGCATTGTTTATTCCCCTTGCCGTGGCGCTGATTTACGGCATAAACGTTGACCCTAATTCCGTTACGGCAAACAACTTAAAGCAACTGTCTGTGTCCCAGGGAAGCTTGAATTTTGCCTTTGCGGATGAGGCTTCCTTTGACCTGTATTCCTCAATCACGGACAATGCACGTGAAATCGACTCCTCCTTCCGTGATTTTGCACTTGAAAAGCCTTATAAGGTAACCTTCACCGAAAGCAATAATACACCTATTACATATACTCTTTATATGACTGCGAACTCGGATGACTGCGTGTATGTTTCACCTGACGGAAAATATTATATGATGGCTCCCGAGGTTGCGGAAAACCTTATAGTAAGAGAGGAATTTTCCTCCCTCAATGACCTTAAGACACTTCCTATAGCAACGGTAGGAGGCTTTGGCTCAGGACTTACCGTTCAGCCCGATTCCTATACCTGGACCTATACGGCACTTGACGGAAGTATGCCAACTGTCAGTAGCTCTGATAAGGCAAATAACCCCACCGTAAAGTTTGACGGCTCTGATGCAGGTGCACTTCGCATAAACTTCGATAAAAAGCCCGATTCTCTCCACCTCAATATCACCGATAAGGACGGCTCTATCGTCTTTGACGACAAGTATGAAAACCTTTCGGTATCCAACAGAATCCTTTATAATTCAGACACAAAGCTCACCCTTAAGGCAGTTGCTCAATGGTACGAGATTGACGGCGCTGAGTTTTACGGCGAAGCATCCTACACCTTAAATCTGCTTTATGACGTAGCACCTACATACAAGGTTGTTGATGCAGGCGGAGTTGCCGCAGGCGACTTTACGGTGCTGAGAATGAGCGACTTTAACGACGGAGAGCTGCTTTACGTTGACAGTCAGACAGGACTTCCCGAAAAGCTTAGTGTATACGATGCGGGGGACGAACTGAAAATAGCGTTCCTGCCTATGGCTTCGACCCTTAAAGAGGGCACTTACACATTAAACCTCAGAACGGAAAGCGGCCACGAGACAAATGTGGACGTAAAGATAAAGGAAAGCGGAGAATTTGATGCATATACCCTCATTTTCACCGACGAAGACCTTGCAAAGGCGTTCAACGAGGAAAATATCAACGAATTTGACAAGCTTGTTTCGGACCTTACGGCTAACAGCGTAAACGAGCATCTTTACGAAGGTAAATTTGTGTACCCCACAGGCTCCTCAAAGCTTGCCGAGGGCGGTGCCGATTACGGCACAGCCTTAGAGGTTATCAGCCTTTACACCAAGGAATTTGTACATAACGGAATGCAGCTTTCTGCAGCAAAGGGACAGGAAATCAAGGCGGCGAATAACGGTAAGGTAGTGTTCGCAGGCACAACAGGTCTTTACGGAAATACCATTGTAATCGACCACGGCTGCGGAGTGCTGAGCTACTGCGGAAACCTTGATTCTGTTTCGGTAAATGTGGGCGATAGCGTAGTCAAGGGCGAAACGGTTCTCGGCAAGGCAGGCTCAACAGGCTTTGCCTGTGTCAAGGGCGATGTCGAAGCAAAGAAGGCGACGGTTACATACTTTGCAACCTCCTTCGGCGGAGTGTTCATCGACCCTGCAAGCCCCTGCAGATACGGAATTAACTTCTAAGCTTTTTTAATTCATTTTCAGAAATTTTGAGAACTGCTTTTAAGAGTGGTTCTCAATTTTTACTTTCTTTTTTAAGATAATGTCGTCCTAGTATCGGGGTAAGCCACTGACGGGAATAGAAAATCGCGCCTGACATAAATGTAATAAAAAAACTGCCTCAAAAAAGAAGCAGTTTAAAAAAATTAAAAAAGAAAGAAACAATCACTTCGACGAATCAAGAAGCTTGTCAAGCTCGTCTCTGAAGGTGGTAATGTCCTTGAACTGCCTGTAAACAGAGGCAAAACGGACATACGCAACCTCGTCAAGATTTTTAAGCTTATCCATAACAAGCTCGCCGATTTCCTCGGAAGAAATTTCGCTTCTCATAGTAGACAGCAAATACTGTTCAATCTCAATTACTGCATTTTCAACCTGTTCCATAGTAACAGGACGCTTTTCGCAGGCACGTACAATGCCCTTTTTAACCTTGGTTCGGTCAAAAATTTCACGTGTTTTGTCCTTTTTGACAACCATAAAGGATACAATTTCAATTGTTTCAAAGGTGGTAAGACGCTTCTGGCACGCAAGACACTCACGTCTTCTTCTTATACTTGTGCCCTCGTTGGAGGGTCGTGAATCAAGCACCTTGCTTTCAAGATGGCCACAGACAGGACATTTCATAATTTGCTTCTCCTTTAACACGCAAGTATTCTTAACTCATTGTAGCATACTTTTGCTATTTATGCAAGAGTTTTTTGACAACCCGCAACATTATTTTTGTATAATTGTCAATGATAGGTGACAATTATTACTTATGCAAAGCAAAAAATGAAAAAAAGTACTTGACAAACGCCTACGTTTGTGTTATAGTAATCACGTTGACGATTTGTCAGCCTCATATATTTGCCCCTGTAGCTCAGCCGGTAGAGCACTAGACTTTTAATCTAGGTGTCCGGAGTTCGATTCTCCGCAGGAGCACCAGAATTCGCGGTCAAAATAGATTTAATCTGTTTTGACCGCATTTTTACGCACTTTTGAGGTTTATTCAAAAACCGTTTTGAATAAAAGACATTAAATGTACCCACCGTTTCAACCATTCTTGAACCAGAGATAACGGCAAAATCCTATAAAATCCACTTGAGTACATAAAAGTTGCAAGTTAGAACATACAGGATACGAACTATAACCAAAATTAGTACAGATAAATGAAGGCAATAATTTCAGAAATGAGGTTATTGACTTTTTTTATATCCAAAACTACAGGAAGTAGGATAAAAAAGTATTTTGTCATATGCGAATTTACGTTCTTATCTTATAGTTGATTTATATTTTTATATTGGGAAGGAGATACACCAATAATTTTTTTAAACTGTTTGCTGAAATGATATTCGTCATAAAATCCAAGGTTTAATGCAGTTTCTTTAATTGTTATATTGGGAAATCTGTTAAATAATGAAATAGCCTCATTCATTTTAAATTCAAGGATATACTGATGAATAGTTGTACCAAATTGTGCCTTGAAATTTGTTTCAGCAGTTTTAACAGACACATTATGTCTTTCGGCGAGTTCTTTGTTACTGAAAATTTTTTCGGGGTTGTTATGAATAGTATTTTTTATATTTTGAGAAAGGGAATAGATAATTGGTTTTTTGTCGCAAAGCTCCGTAAGTAATAATTGAAAAAACAAATCTGCTTTCTTTTGATTGCCTGCAAGTTTACAATTTACTGTTTCTGAGAAATATTTTTTTATATTTGAGTTATACGAAGTGTTAATATGTATTTTAGAGCATAAACCATCCAGGAAAACATCTGATATATAATCATTTTCGCAAGTGACATGAAAATACATAGTTTTTGTATTAGGAGAGCAAGGCGTTAATCCAAAATGGGTATTATTGGCAGGTAAAATGATAATATCGTCTTTTTTTAGCTTATATGTTTCGTTATTTTGTCCGAAATCCCATTCTCCGTAAAGCATATATATAAAGTCGCTCTCTTTCATTTTCCTCTCTGGATGAATAAAGGGTTTGGCATAGAAATTGATGTTGGCTTCGGTTATTCTATGTTTCATATTATCTGAAAATTTAATATACATAATACCACCTCTTTTCGTTATTTTACATCATATTTTCTTTGTTGTCAATTCATTTAATAAAGAAAAACGATATAATAAAAATGAGGTGGTAGGATGAAGATTTATCAAAAAGGATTTAACTTTTCTCAAGATGGTCCGGGAAATAGACTTGTATATCATTTGCAGGGTTGTAATATGAGCTGTATATGGTGCTCAAACCCTGAAGGAATGCCTACAGTTGGCGGTAAAGAATATGATGTGCAGGAAATAGCAAAAGAGTGCATTTCCAGTAAGATGTTGTTTTTTTCGGGTGGCGGTGTTACTTTTACCGGCGGGGAGGTGACAATGCAATATGATAGCTTGTTAAAATTGTTAAAGCTTCTCAAAAAGGAAAACATACACACATGCATAGAAACAAACGGAACCCATCCCGAACTTTTTAAATTGATTGATTATGTTGATTATCTTATAATGGATTTTAAGCATTTTGATAATGAAATGCATAAAAAATATACAGGAATCAGAAACGAAATTATAAAAAGCAACATCGAAAAGATTTGTAAATCAGGAAGACAGCTACATATAAGAATTCCGTTGATAAACGGAGTTAATACGCAGAATCCTAACGGTTTTGCAGAGTTTTTTCTGGGGGTTGATACATCAAATGTTGTCTTTGAATTTTTGCCTTATCATGAGTTCGGAAAGGACAAATGGACGAAAGAATACAAAGTTAAAAATGGATTTGTACAGAAAGATACTTTGAATGAATTTAAAAAAATTTTTAAAAAGAACAATCTAAAACTTATAGAAACATAAGGAGGAGTTAAAGTGTACGGAATATATGAAAAGGGACAGATTACCAAGATGGCTAAAG
>JAZRKT010000012.1:0-6271 GCA_045646465.1 Eubacteriales bacterium
CATTCCGCTTTGATGGATGCAGTACGCACCCTTTGCAAGTGCCATTGACGCAACACCGTAGTCCTGAGTTATAACTATGTCGCCTTGGTGGCACTTGTTTACAAGCACAAGGTCAGTGTTGTCTTTGCCTTTGTCGCAGATAATAATCTCAGCATAGTCAGATTGCATAACGTGGCTTGTATCGCAAATACAGACGACGGGAATATCGCTCTTTTTACAGATTTCAATAGTAATTTTTGTAACGGGACAAGCATCCGCATCGATAATAACTGTCAAAACAAACAGCCTCCCTTTGATGATATTATAATACCATAAGAGAGAATAAAAGTCAAATTATCTTTACCACACACGCCGATAAATCGTCACCACTTGCTGACAGCTCCTTTGCACGCTCTATAAGATTTGCAGCAAGTAAGGCAGGCTCGTCCTTAGTGTCAAGTCGTATCAACTCAGATAACCACCTTTCATCGCCACAGGCACTTGTAATACCGTCGGACAGCATAATAATTACGTCACCCTTTTCAAGCCTGAAGGTAGTGCTTTCGGCACTGAAGGAGTGAATAATGCCCACTGGAGGTGTTTCGGAATGTATTTTAAACAGCTTCATACCTCTTAAGATGTAGCTGGAAGCAGCACCCGCCTTGATAAAGCAGGCACTTGAATTAAGTTTGTCTATTTCGAGTAAATCCACTGTTGAAAAGGTCTCGTCGTTTTTTGACATAAGTAGACTGTTGAGAAGCTCTAGACAAACACTTTTTTTTGTGCAGGCACATAACAGTTTCTTTAAAAATACACTTGATAATCGGGATGCTGCAGCTGCCGACCTTCCGCTGCCCATTCCGTCACATAAAAGAGTGTAGAAGAATCCGTCGCTTGCTTCAAAAAAGCTAACCGTGTCACCGCTGACCTCCTCGCCCTCCATTGTGCCTGTACATTGGGCGTATTCGCAGCCGATAATTTCTGCTCTTGACAGCTTCATAACCATATCTGCACTGTCAGATAAATCGAAGGTCGGCTCGGTAAATACAACCTTGGTCTGATTTGAAAGGTAGAGACATAAGTCTTTGCCAGAGCAAGGGATTTTATCGGCACGAATGCCGTGGACGTAAACGTTTTTTGAACGGCTCCCTAGACATGTTACATATGAAAAGTCAATGCCGATTTTTCGCAGCAGAGAGCATAGCTGATTTTCAAGGCGCGTGTCCCTGACATTTTTTGCCCATTCCTCCTTTTCGGTGGATTTTATAAGACGGCTCATAGAGCTGTACAGTGATGCGACGGTGGATGTTCTGTTAGATTTTGCGGTAATAAACCGAAGCTCTGAGTAGTGTCTGTTTATGTAGTCGCATAAATCATCGCTTCTTATGCATTTGTGAAGAAGCATTGACGAAAGGCTGTCCTCCTTAAGAATATCACGGTTTAAGGCTTCGGCACAGTCCTTGCGCAGCCGGTCAAAGTTGCACTCTCTTTTGGCGTAGCACATTTCAGCCATAGAACATTTTGAGCAGACCTCGCAAAAGGCGTTGTCAAGAATAGCGTATGTGTCGTCACGAGAGGGACTTTTTAAATGCTCCGCAAACTTGTAAAGAATGGCAGAAAGACCCGATAAGGAATCTGAAACAAGACCGAAGGAGGAATCCTTTTTGGGATATTCGGCTTCTTTTGTTTTTACTGGTTGCTCATAAGTGCTTTTAAGGAAGAACGGTGTTTTTGTGCCGATTATTAAAAAAATGAATGATGAGCAAAGTGCATATGGAAAAAAGGAATAAAGACAGTCAAAGCCAAGCAAGTAAACTGCACACAGACAGGCAGAAAGCGAAAAAGTAAAGGAAGAAATAATGTAAGAATATGAAAACAGGTATCCGCATATAAGACCTGCAACACCAATGGGTGCCGAATACAAGGGATTGGAGCTTGCAAAGCCGAACAGAAAGCCTGCAACACAGCCGTAAACAGGACCCTTTGCCTTTGCAAAGTATAAAACAAGAATTCCTGAATAAATAACGGTAAGGTCAATACCGTAGGGCTTAATCAGAGAAAAAGCAGGCACAGTACAGGCAAAAATTCCGTATAATGAGAGCATATACAGACTTATGTTTGAGCACCGCCTTACACCCCTGTAAAATGCCGAAAACAGGTAAACAGCACAAACAGAAACCATGGTTGAAGCAATGCAGAAAAAAACAGCCTCAACCGAAAAGGCGTAACCCGCATAGCAGGATACGGACGTAAACAGCGAGAAGAAGCCGGCAAGTATTGCCTTTACAAACAGCTTTTCATTGAATTTGCCGGAGGTGAAGGTTTTTCGAAGAAGGAATATAAGAACGTAAACCGTAAGCCTGATAACTGCACCGTCTCCTGTTGCCATTCCCGATAAAGCCGTCGCGGCAAAAGTGAAAATACCGTACCTTGCCGACGTAAATGAGCAAAGATTAGCTATTCCGAAGGGGAAGGAGGATGTCGTGAATTTTGCAAGACCTAAACATAAGGATATAAATATGTTGAAGAAAACCAGCTTTATGTAGCTTCTGTCTTTAGTTGCGGGTTTTTCTTTAGCTAACGAATCTGGATAAAGACAGTCGGTAATTACACTGCCGATAATTGAGGCATTTTTTGAAATTTTTCCTTTAAGTCTTCCAAAGCCGTAGTCCAATGCCCTAAGCGAAAAGCGCTTTCCTTTTAAAAACTTTTTTTTGTCCGTATTCATTTCAGTCGTCCTTTCAAACCTTAAGTCTTTTTTCAATGGTATCATAAAGGAATTGAAATATTTGTCGAAGTGTATAATACAGCAAAAAAAGATATGCAAATAAATAAAAACAAGGGCTTGTTCACAAAATGTTTTCAATTAAATTAAAATAATTGTTGCAAATGAAAATGTTTTGTGATATAATAGCACAGTACGAAAAATAGTTTTGTTGGTAAGGAGTGAAAATAATGAAGCAGGGAATCCATCCTGAGTACGTAGAAGCAACAGTTAAGTGTGCTTGCGGCGAAACTTTTACAACCCGTTCAACCAAGTCCGAGCTTCGTGTTGACATCTGCTCAAAGTGCCATCCTTTCTTTACAGGTAAGCAGAAGTTTGTTGATGCAGGCGGACGTGTTGATAAGTTCAAGAAGAAGTTCAATCTTGGTTAATTGATTGACAGAGCAAATTATTAAAGACGGTTAATTGCCGTCTTTTTTGCTTATATTGACAAAATTTTTAAAATAATACTCTTTTCGACAAAAAAGTAAATGTCGCGGTGTTACAATGGTAAAAAAGAAAAGCGGTGATAAAAATGCTCAGAGACCCTGACAGAGAAAAACAGTATCATAATGAACGTGAAAAAACAAAGAGTTACCAAGACCTTGCATACGATATAGAAAGCTATCTTATTGACCTTATGTATGCTTCCTCGGAAAGAATAGAAGATAACGATGGTGCATTTCAGGAAAATGTGGGAAGAAAGCTTGTTACGAAGCAGATTCTTACAGCTAAAGAAAGCGAAAAGGTGCAAAAGTGCCTGTGTGAAGTTATGCAGCAAATGGGGATGCCAAGAAATATCAAGGGCTTTCGTCTTTTGCAGGACTGCGTTGAAGAATGTATCAGGCAGAAAATTAACAATAAACAGTATATGCTCAAGGACGTTTATCCCATTCTTGCCCAAAAGTATAATATAACGCCAAATAATGCAGAAAAGCTGTGCCGATATGCCTGTACCTTTACAGATACCGAAATTATCCGAAAGAATAATATTGTAATCTACGAAACACTTGGCAGAAGAACGGTAGAAAACATAACCCTGCGTGAAATTGTTGACGTGCTTGTGGAGTACGTAATGAAAAAGTATAAATTCAGGTCCCGTCTTTGATAAAAAGGAGGACATAGTATGAATAATAACGCTGTGCGTAATCTGACACAGACAGCATTGCTTACGGCAACACTTTGTGTGTCGTCCTTTATAAGTATACCTTTTGCTGTGCCTTTTACTCTCCAGACTTTTGCAATCGCCTTGTGTCTTACTTCGGTAGGAACGCTTCAGACACTTAAGGTTCTTGCGGTTTATACATTTCTGGGTTTTTGCTCGGTTCCCGTATTCAGCGGATTTCGCGCAGGATTGTCTGTGCTTGCAGAGCCGTCGGGCGGTTTTATAATTGGCTTTTTCTTTATGGCACTTGCCTATGGTGCAATGTGTAAAATACTGCCTTCATTTAAGCTGAAGACTTATATAGCACTTTCCTTGTCTCTTGTTGTACTGCATCTGTGCGGAATTCTTTGGTATGCCTTTTTGTATCTTGAAATATCCCCGCAGGGTATTGCTTCGTCCTTTGCGGTAACATCTGCTGTGTACATACTGCCCGATGTTGCAAAAGTGGCAGCAGGCGGATTTTGCGCAGGCAAAATTAAAAAATATTTAAAGAACGGTTGAATTGAAACAGACTAAAAAAAACGCCGCACTTTATGTACGGCGGAATTTTTTTATACTGTAAAACAAGAAAACAAAAGAAGCAATGTAAGAAAACCAAAGTTAAAAGCACAGAATAAACTGATGTACTTCTTTATACCCTCGTAGTCACGTAAAATGTACTCACGAAGTGTAATAAGACTTGCAAGGGATGCAATAAAAGTACCCGTTCCGCCGATGTTGACGCCGATAAGAAGCTCCTTGTAGTTGTCGGTAAACTGGCTTAAGAGAATTGCAGATGGCACGTTGCTGATAAACTGACAGGAGAGGGTGCTGAAAACTAGCGTGCTCTTTGAAAGCAAAAAGGAAAAAAGCTGACGGACTGCACTTATTCTTGACATATTTCCCGAAAAAACAAAGAATGCACAGAAAGTAAGCAAAAGCGGATAGTCAACCATTTTTAAAGCTTTTCTGTCAAAAATCAATAGAACGGCAGGAATTATAATCAGACCAATATAGTAGGGAATACCTCTAAAAACAATAGCAACAGACAGCGCAAATAAAATAAGGTATAGCACCGTAAGCTTTACATTTGGACTTGATGAGCCGTCTTCAGGAAACACAAGCTTTTCGGGTTTTACAAAAACTATGCAGCATAGTGTAATAAGGGTAATTGACAGAATGAAGGGAGCAAACATAATACTCATAAATTCCAGAGTGGGTATTTCAAATTTTGAGTATAGATACAGATTCTGAGGATTTCCGAAGGGGGTCAGCATACCGCCGAGATTTGCGGCAATGTTCTGCATAATAAAGGTGAATGCCATATATTTTTTCTGTCCCGTAGTGTCGAGAACAAAAAAGCCTAAAGGTAAAAAGGTAAGAAGCGCCATATCGTTGGCAATAAGCATTGAACCAATAAAGGTTATGTAAACAAGAGCAATAACACAGCTTCTGAGGTTTTCGAATTTTTTAACTATCTGTTTTGCAAGAAAATAGAAGAAGTTTATGTTTTTCAATGCGCATACAACCGCAAGAACACAGAAAAGACAAACCAACGTTTTTACGTCAAAGTAACCGAGATATGCTTTGTCCGGCTGAACAATAAACATTGTTATAAGCATTACCATAAGAGCAATTGTAAAAACGGTATTGCGCTTAAAGAATCTTGTTATAGCTTTCATATAAATCTCCCCGTACTTATAATCCACATAATATAATACCACTTTGCAAAAAAAAGTCAAGAATAATTTTTGAACTTTACATTCCTTGACAAAGCTGATAAAAAAGGCTATAATTATAAAAAAATCTAAGGAGAAATATAATGCATAACCAATTAACGGCAGTTGACATAAAGAAAATGCAGGAGGAGGTTGAGTACAGAACCTGCGTGTTGCGTCCTCAGCTTTTAAAGGAGGTAGTCCGTACACGAGCCTTCGGCGACCTTTCTGAAAACGCCGAGTACCATATTGCAAAACAGGAGAAAAACGCTAACGAAAGAAGGATACGCTTTCTTAAAAATATGATAAACACCGCAGTTGTTGTCGAAATAGAGGGAGACGAAAACACGGTAGGGTTATTTGATACAATAAAGGTTTACGTCCCTGAGGATGACTGTGAGGAGCAGTATCAGATAGTAACGACTATGCGTGCAGAGATTATGGAAAACAGAATTAGCAATGAGTCGCCGGCAGGAAAAGCGCTTCTTGGTAAAAAAATCGGAGAGACGGTTACTATAGATGTAAACCCAAATTACAGCTATGACGTCATTATCCGTGAAATTATAAAAGGAACTGACGACGAAAATATACAGTTAAGATAGTATATTTGTAAAATAAACGTCCATAATAATCCTTGAGGTGATAAATATGACTCTTACACAAAAG
>JAZRKT010000013.1:0-2730 GCA_045646465.1 Eubacteriales bacterium
TGCTGCAAGGAGCATACCCTGGCTTTCAACACCTGTAAGTCTTGCAGGCTCAAGGTTAGCAATAACAATAATCTTTTTGCCAACAAGCTGTTCGCAGGTGTACTCGCTCTTGATTGAAGAAACGATTGTTCTTGGCTTATCGCTGCCATCGTTAAGAGTAAGCTTTAAGCAGCTGTGAGATTTTCTGATTTCCTGAGCCTTAACGATTTCGCATACTCTAAGGTCAAGCTTTTCGAAGTAATCAATGCTTACAAGATCTTCCTTGAAGGGAACGAAGGCATCGGGCTCGCCGTAAACGTGCTTGTCCTCGTTTTCCTCAACAGCGGCAGCGGCTGCCTTTGCATCCTCCTCTGCCTTTGCTTCCTCAGCAGTTTTCTCATAAGAGAAGTCAAGAAGACCAACGTACTTCTGGGGGTCGATAGCATAAAGGAATAAGTAAAGACGGGGACCCTTTTCCTTGTCGATAAGGAGCTTGTAAATATTCTTGAAGAAGGTGCCCTGGATACCCTTGAGTGCCTTTTCGTCCATATCCTCGCCAAAGATTTCCTTCGGGATGGCATAGAGCTTTTTGTTAAGACCGTCAAGGTCATAGCCACCCTCCTTGATGAAGCTGAAAAGGATTTCAACCTCTTTCTTTTCATCATCGGTAAGGGTGTTATATACCTCCCAGTTTCTGCCTGCGCGAAGGCGGTTAACCTGGTCGGGAGCGCAGTTTTCAAGCCAATATTTTGCTCTGCCGAGTCTTTCGTTGAACTCTGCCTGCTTGTAGGGAGTGCCGATTTTCTCGAAAACTGTTTCAAGCATGGGAATGTTGAAGTCAACAACACTGCCAAGCTGAACAAGAAGGCTCATGGGAACTGTGTTGAGAACTCTGTCACCAACAGTTGTGTTATACATAATTTCTTTCTGAGCATCGTTCGCAGTACCATCTTTAACAGCGGTATACATTTTATCGAACTCAAAATACTGTCTTAAAATACCATCGTCAAAGCAGAAATCAAATGCCTTGAGAGGCTCTGTTTTTGAATAAAGCCATAAAATAACTTCAGGCTCATAGATTTTAAGAAGTGTTTCGGGTGTAAGGTTAAGACCTGATGAACCGGACATTTTACCTGTTGTACCCTTGATACCAATGAACTCATAGCCCTGGAAAAGAGGAGGCTCATAACCAAAGATTTTCTTTGCAATATCTTTACTTGTATCGTAGCTACCATGAGGGCTTGCGTGGTCTTTTCCGCCGGGTTCAAAGTCAACACCCTCGTACATCCAACGCATAGGCCAGTCAATCTTCCATGCAAGCTTACAGTTGAAGTCCTTTGTGAAATCAAATGAACCCTTGTGACCGCAAGCGCAGGTATATTCAGCCTGTGTGCAATCGTCACTTAAGGAAACTATTTTGGTTGTATCCTTACCACATTCAGAACAGTAAATGCTAACAGGGTAATATGCCTCGCGCTCACCCTCCTGAACGGGCTGAGTACGGTGAGAAGCAAGAATATCAAAGATTTCTCCACGCTTTTTAAGAGAATGAAGAATATGCTCTGTATATTTACCACTTCTGTACATTTCTGCCTGATGGCGATAATCCATATTAATGCCGAATTTTACAATTGAACGCTCAAATTCATGCTCAAAATATTCAGCATAAGTTTTTTCCTCTGTATCAAAGGGATTCTTAACATCAACATAGGGGCAACCGATATATTTTTCCATATCGCTGTCAATTGCTGCAACGTTAACAGGAACCTTTCTCATACGGTCAAACTCGTCCCAAGAGAAAAGAAGCTTTGCTTTTTTACCTTTTTTAATAAGTGCGCGAACAACAAAATAGCTTGTTGCAATATCACGGAAGTTACCGATATGAATTGAACCTGAAGGGCTGATACCTGCAGCACAAACATATTCTTCCTTATCAGGATTGCGCTTGATAATACGGTCTGCAATAATTTCTGACCAATGCATTGAAATCACACTCATTTCGTTGAAATTACATAATAGTACAGTTTGTTATTCTACTATATTTAACAAATTATGTCAAGCAAGATAAACCCTAAACCCGAATTGTTAAGAATAAAAATCAATTTTCTCTTAAAAATCTCTTAAAAAAGGTAAAAAACAGTTGATAACTCTACTATTTTTTGGTATATTTATTGTGTATTTTTATGTATGAAATTTTGTCAGGAGGTTGAGGCATGTTAAAGCTGTTGCGCTACTTAAAACCGCATAAGAATTTTGCTTTGTTTACATTGTTTCTTGCAGCAATAAACAATGTGCTTACTCTTGGCTTTCCGTTATTGCTTTCCGAAATCATCAACGAAGGCATCAACAAAGGCGACCTTGAATCCATCAAATCCGACGGTATAATTATGCTCGTCTGCTGTTTTATTGCAATGCTTGTTTCTATTGCAAACAGCTATTGCTCCAGCAAGGTTTCAACAAGCTTTGCAGGAGAACTTCGTGCAGATATTTTCAACAAGGTTGAATCCTTCTCTCAAGGCGATATTGACAAAATCGGTATTCCTTCACTTATTACAAGAACAATTAACGACATCCGTCAGGTTCAGGACTTTATTCTCATGAGCCTTCGCACCATTATTTCCGTTCCGATTATGCTTGTGGGCGGTACAATTATGGCAGTTATTATGGACCCCGGTCTTTCCCTTGTTCTTCTTATTGTTCTTCCCGTTATTGCAGTTATTGCACTTCTCGTTGCAAAGAAAATTTTACCTT
>JAZRKT010000014.1:0-4547 GCA_045646465.1 Eubacteriales bacterium
GACGACACAAGTCCCGTTATTGCAGGAAGCTTGTAGGAATAGCTTCTCCATTGCTCAACAAAGAGCACCACAAAGAGAGCTGTCATTGAAAAATCAACGCCTGTGAAATCTATTGGAAGCTCACCAATAAGAGAGCCTAAAACCGAGCCGATTATCCAGTAAAGATGGTCGAAAATGGAAATAAAAAGCATACTTTTGGGGTCTGCATTATCCTTTTCGGTAAAGCACAGCACAGAGTAGGTTTCGTCTGTAAGCTCCAATATAGGCACAAACTGCAGTTTTTTCAGCACCTTGAAGCGTGTCAGAAAGCTGAGACCGTAAAAAATGTGACGGCTGTTTAGCAGTATTGTCATTATACCGCAGGTGTAAAGCGGCACGTTTTCTCTTATAAACTCGCACATCAAAAACTGTCCCGAGCCTGCATATATGAAGGTGCTTGAGATAAATGCCCAGAATGCACCGTAGCCCGCTTCACGAAGCAGTATTCCAAATGTTATACCCAAAAAAAGATACCCGTACATAACCGGTTGTGACCGTTTGAACGAATATGCAATTATTCTTTTCAAGGTTACCCTTCCTCCCCGACCTGAAACAACAAAATTTCCCATTATTCTTTTGCACTACAAGTATAGCACCGTACCCGACCCGTATCAACTTTAATTTGTAAATAAATGTTATATTACAGGGTAAATCTTATATTTTGCAAATACAGCTTAAGGTTTATAAAGAAAACGTCATAATATAAAAAAAGTATTCCCGCAAAGAAAACCTTCACGGGAATTTCCATAATCAGATGTTTTTTAGCAATCAACCTCTGAGAGTTATACCAAGGTCAAATTCAAGACCTTTTAGAATCTTTGCAACAGCCTTGTCGCAGTCTTCAACGGAGAGAGTCTTTTCAGGACTTCTGAGAACAAGGTTGTAAGCCATGGACTTCTTGCCTACGCCTACCTTTTCGTCGTCCTCAAAAATGTCAAACACTTCAACGCTTTCGAGAAGCTTGCCGGCGTACTTTTTGATTGCCTTCTTGATTTGACCGCTTGTGACAGACTTATCGCATACAAATGCAAGGTCACGCTCAGATGATGGGAATTTGGGAAGAGCCTTATAGTGCTTTTCGAAGTTTTCAAGGCTCATAAGAAGCTCGGTGTCGCACACGATAAGGTAGCCTTCAACGTCAAGTCCGTAGTTTTCCTGAACGGTGGGGTGAAGCTGACCGAGAACCATAAGTCTTTCGCCGTCCTTGGACAAAACAGACGCACATCTTCCGGGGTGGAATGTGGGAGCTTGCGTGTTTGCAACAAATTCGCAGCCTTCTATACCCAGCATATCAAGAATGTTTTCCGCAACACCCTTCATACCGTAGAAGTCAATATTGCCGTAGGCAGCAATAACTGTCTGCATACGCTCTTCGGGCTGGTCGCTGTCTTCCTTCTTAAGATATACCTTTGCATTTTCGTAAATTCTCGCGTTCTTATTTCTGTATCTTCTGTTGGTTGCAAGAACTTCAAGAACACTGGGAACTGCGGTAGTTCTCATAATGCTTGTGTCTTCACCCAAGGGATTTGAAATTACAACAGACAAGCGGAGAGGAGAATCTGTAGGCATACAGATGTTGTCATAGTACTTGGGGCTGATGAAGGAGAAGGTCTGAACCTCATAATAGCCTTCATTTGTAAGAAGCTCGTCCATAAGCTTTAATGTGTTCTGCTTATAGTTTCTTCTTCCGACAAGCGCCTCAGCCTTGAAGTTTGTTGTGGGAATAAGGTCGTAGCCGTGGATTCTGATTACTTCTTCGGAAATGTCCTGCATACATTCAAGGTCTGCACGGTATGAAGGAGGATAAAGGTTGCCGTCCTTTACGCCGATTTCAAGCTTTTTGAAGATGTCAAGCATTTCTGCTTCGGGTACGTCTGTACCGAGATATGCGTTAATCTTGTCTGCATCAAAGGGAATAACCTTCTGCTCATATCTTTCGGGATAAACGTCGATAATGCCCTTTACAACCTCACCTGCGCCCAATTCTTCAATAAGCTGGCAGGCTCTTTCGATTGCAGGAAGTGTGTTTTCGGGGTCAAGTCCCTTTTCGTATCTGCCCGAAGCCTCTGTTCTAAGTCCCACGCCCTTTGCCGTAAGTCTTACGGAAGGCCCATTGAAGCAGGCACTTTCAAATACGATTGTCTTTGTGTTATCATTGATTTCGCTGTTTTCGCCGCCCATAACACCTGCAATTGCAACAGCCTTGTTTGCATCTGCAATAACAAGCATTTCTTCGGAAAGATTTCTTTCTATACTGTCAAGAGTTGTAATCTTTTCGCCCTTTTGTGCGTGTCTTACAACTATCTTGCTGCCGCCGAGGAAGCTGTGGTCAAAGGCGTGCATAGGCTGACCGTATTCAAGGCAAACATAGTTTGTGATGTCAACGATGTTATTGATAGGTCTGATACCGCAAGCGCGAAGTCTTGCACGCAGCCACTTTGGTGAAGGCTCGATTTTTACGTTTTCAACAACACGTGCTGTGTATCTGGGGCAAAGCTTTGTGTCAAGCACTTCAACACTTACATAGTCACCTATTGTCTTGCCGTTATCGGTTTCTTTTACAACGGGAGTAGGAATGTTCAACTCTGTTCCGAAGGAAGCGGCAGTTTCCCGTGCAAGACCAATCATAGAAAGACAGTCTGGGCGGTTGGAGGTAATTTCAAACTCAACGGTAACGTCGTCAAGTCCGAGAACCTTAGTTATGTCATCGCCGGGCTTGCAGTCCTCTTGGAGAAGGAATATGCCGTCCTCAATGGCATAAGGAAAATCGTGGAGAGTAAGTCCAAGCTCACCAAGAGAGCAAAGCATACCGTTTGAAGGCACGCCGCGAAGTTTCCCTGCCTTGATGTGAACACCGCCGGGAAGGTATGAATCGTGGAGTGCGGCAGGTACAAGACAGCCGGGCTTTACGTTCTGTGCTCCTGTTACAATCTGTACAGGTTCTTCTTTTCCGATGTCAACCATACAGATAAGAAGGTGGTAGGAGTCTGGGTGCTTTTCAACGGTAATAAGCTTACCTACAACTACATTTTTAATTTCGTCGGCAGGATTTTCAAAGCCTTCAACCTTTGAGCCTGTCATTGTCATTTTATCGGAGTATTCCTTGGCATCAAAGTCCTCTTTAACATAGTCCTTGAGCCAGTTCATTGATAATTTCATTATTCTTACCTCCTAATTAAAACTGTGACAGGAAGCGCACGTCGTTTTCGTAAAGAAGACGCATATCGCTTATGCCGAACTTTGTCATAACTATTCTTTCAATACCCATACCGAAAGCAAAGCCGCTGTATTCTTCAGGGTCAATTCCACTCATTCTAAGCACGTTGGGGTGAACCATACCTGCTCCTAAAATTTCAATCCAGCCTTCGCCCTTACATACGCTGCAGCCCTTGCCGCCGCATACAAAGCAGGATACGTCAACCTCGCAGGAAGGCTCGGTAAAGGGGAAATGGTGAGGACGGAAGCGGATTTCTGTCTTTTCGCCGAACATCTGCTTTGCGAAAAGCAGAAGTGTTCCCTTAAGGTCGCTCATTGTAATGCCCTTGTCAATTACAAGACCCTCGCACTGGTGGAACATAGGCGAATGTGTAGCGTCAACGGCATCGCTTCTGTAAACACGTCCGGGAGAAATTACACGGATAGGAGGCTTGTTTTCTTCCATAGCGTGAACCTGTGTAGTACTTGTCTGACTTCTGAGAAGAACTTTATCTGTGATATAGAAGGTGTCCTGTACGTCACGTGCCGGATGAAATTCGGGAGTGTTGAGAGCTGTAAAGTTATAGTAATCAGTTTCAACTTCGGGACCTTCCGCAATGGAAAAGCCCATTCCGAGGAAAATTTCTTCCATTTCTCTCTGGATTTTTGTAAGGGGATGAAGCTTACCGCAGGCACACTTCTTTGAGGGAAGTGTTACGTCGATTGTTTCGTTTTCAAGCTTCTTTGCCAGCTCAAGCCTGCCGATTTTTTCCTTTGCCGCATCAAGTGCTTCGGCAATTTCTGCCTTTATGGAGTTTGCCATCTGACCTACTATAGGTCTTTCCTCGGGACTCAGTGAGCCCATGTTCTTAAGTGCCGCAGTAAGAGGACTTTTCTTACCGAGGTAGTTGACTCTGAGCTGTTCAAGCTCCTGAGCCGAGCAAGCCGCTTCAAGTTCCTTTAAGGCTTGTGCCTTTATTGCTTCAAGCTGTTCTTTCATTTTGTTCATTCCTTTTTATATGTTATTTTTTTATTAGTTAGTTTAATGCCAAGTTTTTTGTCACTTTTCTTGAAAGAAAAGTAACCAAAAGAACTTTAATTTGGCTGTCGCCTCCGATGAAGCGTTTTTCGAAAACAAATTCAAGCAAATCATCATATTTTTTACTTACTTTTTCTTTTTATCAAAGAAATCACCTTTTATCAGCAGTTTCGATTCCGTTGTTTGGTGTCAAAACGGTTAACCGAGACACCAAGGCGATAATTCTACCCATACCTTTTTGGTGCGTAGTTATTTTCTTTTTTGCTTACTTTTT
>JAZRKT010000015.1:0-8481 GCA_045646465.1 Eubacteriales bacterium
GTTATTCTGACTGCTGCAATGCTTGTTTTGACCGTAACGACGGTGACGGCATTTGCATCCCCTGTTATGGCATCTTTTGCTTTTTCGCCAGTTGAGGAGATTGAAACTTACGTAGGCGAAGCGGCTTATCTTGAGGCAGAAGCAGCAGGCTCCTGTGGAGATAACCTTACCTGGACGCTTGATTCCAACGGAACTCTTACCGTCAGCGGCACAGGTTAAATGTATGGGTGGTACAACAATGTTAACCCTCCGTGGTTCGAATTCCGCGGGGATATTAAAAACATTGTTATAGAGGACGGCGTAACATCCGTTTCCCGTATGGTTTTTGCCGAGTGCGAGGCTCTGGAAAGTGTAACAATCGGTAAGGATGTTGAGGATTATGGAAGCTATTGCTTCTATAATTGCTTTAATCTGAAAAGCATAACGGTGGATAAAGACAACGAGTATTTTTACAGCGACAGCTGCGGCGTGCTGTACGAGGTTATGTATAACGGTATGATGCTTCTCAGACAGTATCCTATGGGAAATGAGAGAACCTCATATACTGTTCCCGACAATGTTCAGAATATATGTGCAGAGTCCTTTAGGTCGGCAAAAAATCTTAAGTATGTAACAATATCCGACACCGTGAGATTTGTAGAATACCAGGCGTTCAAGGATTGTAAGTCTCTTGAAAGTATAGTTATTCCTGACAGCGTCGAAACCATAGGTGGGGAAATTTTTGATGGATGTGAAAATCTTAAAAGCGTAACAATCGGAAGCGGTGTATACAAAATGTATGACGATGCTTTTGGTTATTGTGAAAAGCTTGAAAGCATAAATGTTGACAAGGATAACCAATATTTTTCAAGCGACAGCTATGGTGTGCTGTATAATAAGGATAAAACATCACTTGTGAAATTTCCTATGGCTTGCACACAAACATTGTATTCTGTTCCCAACGGCGTAAAGAGCATAGCCGAAAAAGCTTTTTACTCTTGCGAAAAGCTTGAAAGTGTAGATATTCCCGACAGCGTTACAACCATAGGAACATCAGCCTTTTTGTTCTGCGAAAATCTTTCAAGTATAACTATGGGTAAAAACGTAGAAGAAGTGGGCGAACAAGCTTTCGCCAACACGGCATATTACTATAATTACGACAATTGGGAAGACGGTGTTCTTTATATCGGCAACTGTGCGGTGGATTCAAACTTTTCCGAATATGATTTTCATCTTGAAATAAAGGACGGAACAAGAACAATTGCTGACAGTGCTTTTAACTGGAATGGTATAGGAAGCGTAGATATCCCCGATAGCGTAATGTACATAGGTACAAATGCATTTTACGGAAACAGCCCCCTGTCAACCATAACTATCGGCAGCAATGTCAGAAAAATCGGTCAGTATGCTTTTTCCGAAACGGAGTTCAGCTGGAATGACAGTAATTGGGAAAACGGATTGCTGTATATAGGCGATTACCTTGTTGATACTGACGGAAGCATTTCCGGAAAAGTTGCGGTAAAAGACGGAACAAAGCTTATTTGCGACAACGCTTTTGAAGGACGTTACGATGTTGCGGGCATAGAGCTTCCTGACAGCGTGAAGTTTTTGGGCGACAGAGCGTTTATGAATTGCAACAGCTTAAAGAGCGTTTCGCTTGGCAGCGGTATAACATCCCTTGGAGATTGGGTGTTCTATAATTGCTCACAGCTTGAAAGCATAGTTATTCCCAATAGCGTTAAGAGCATCGGCAATGAAGTCTTTTACTTTTGCGAAGATTTAAAGAATGTTACTATCGGCTCGTCTGTTGAGACTATCGGCGACGGAGCTTTCCACAGCTGTTACGAGCTTGAAACGATAAATATTCCTGACAGTGTTAGAGTTATCGGCAGCGAAGCGTTTTATAACTGTGGCTTAAAGACTGCAACCATCGGTATCGGCGTAACAACCATCGGTAAAGAGGCTTTTGCTTACTGTAACGGTCTTACAATTCACGGCTATGCAGGCTCGGCGGCACAGAAATATGCAAATGAAAATTGGATTGACTTTGTTGCGCGCACAGGTACGGCATACGTGGTGTCCTATGATGCAAATGGCGGTATGGGTGCACCTTCAAGCCAGATAAAGGAAAAGGGCAAGACTCTTACACTTAGCAAAACTGAGCCTGTAAGAAGCGGATTTACCTTTAAGGGCTGGTCCACAACTCCCAAGGGCAAGGTTGAATATGCACCCGGTGCAACATACAAGAAAAATGAATCGGTAACACTTTATGCAGTGTGGGAAGGTTACGTGATTCCCGATGAATTTGTAAAATACGTTGAAATCCAAGACGGCGTAATGGAAAGTCTCGGACTTTACGTTGAGGCTGTAGACGACAGAACTCTTACTGCTACGTTAAGCGGAATTGTAATAAGAGACAGCTATACTGCAAATCTTTCCTCCAGCAAAAGAGACGACTGCGAATATGAATGGAGCGTCAGAATTTTCTCAGACTCCGATGTGTCCTATGAAGTATCCACGGCTTGCTGGGCATTTAATCCGGGACGAAATGACCTTGTGACCGTCGATGATATGCAGCATTCCGTGTGGGTTGTTAACCACGGCAACGGTAATCTGATAGGCGATGCAGATATGTCACACACGGCGGACAGCATTACCTGGACATTCTCCATTCCTCAAGAATATGATTTTGATTTTTCCGAAACAACAAAATTTGTTGCTGTTCACTATGATGTTGACGATACATATATAGAAAGAACTTACAAGGTGGGTGAGGAGGAAGACCTTACTCTTGCAAATGCCGTTTCCTTTACTCCTCTCCAAAGCACTTCTCTTGCAGTTGGCAAAACGCTTTCGCTTTCGGCAAAAGCTTATCGTCTTGACGGACTTAAACCCA
Organism: Eubacteriales bacterium; assembly: GCA_045646465.1. Taxonomy (GTDB): domain Bacteria; phylum Bacillota; class Clostridia; order Oscillospirales; family CAG-382; genus UMGS1387. Next base: position 2,876 of record JAZRKT010000015.1, read on the forward strand.
AGAACGCAAATGTGGTATACGAAATTGTTTCAGGACAAGAGTTTGCAACAATAGATGCAAAGGGAAAGCTTACGGCGCTTGCTACAGGCGAGGTTGTTGTAAGAGCAACAGCCGTTACAGGTACGGCTGATGCATATGCAGAAATTACGATTACTGTTTGTATTCCTGCCACCAAGGTAAGCCTTAATATGACAAATGCAACAATGGCAATAGGTCTTGATGAATTACAGCTTGTTGCAACAATGACACCTGCAAATACCGACGATACACTTACCTGGTCAAGCTCGAATGAGAAAATAGCAACAGTTGACGAAAACGGTGTTGTAACAGCTCATAGCACAGGTAAAGTAAAGATAAATGCAGTAACGGGAAGCGGCAAGAAGGCAAGCTGCTCAGTTACAATCGGAGCACCTGCAGATGCAGTAGAGTTCAGCGCACTTAAGAGCACATCCCTTGCTGTAGGTAAGACTTTGTCGTTTAAGGCAAAGGCTTACTGTGAAGACGGAAGCAAGCCCGTAAATACAGCAGTTACCTTTGAAATTGTTTCGGGCGAAGATGTTGCAACAATAGATGCAAAGGGAAAGCTTACGGCGCTTGCTACAGGCGAGGTTGTTGTAAGAGCAACAGCCGTTACAGGTACGGCTGATGCATATGCAGAAATTACAATCAATGTATGTATTCCCATAACAAAAATCAAGTTTGCGCAAAGCACTATGACACTGACTGTGGGAGATGTGGCAGATTGTCCGGTGCTTACAATAACTCCCGCCTACAACACAGATACATACACCTTCTACAGCTCCAACGAAAACGTGGTTCTTGTGGATGAAAACGGAACATTGACCGCTGTTACCAAGGGCACGGCGAAGGTTTACGCTCAATCGGGCAGCGGAATGAAGGCGACCTTGACGGTTAAGGTTGTTGACTGATTCAGGCGCATACACAGCTTGGCTGAAATAAGATAATAAAATACCCTCTCATTGATCGTAGACCTTGAGAGGGTTACTTTTTGTCTTTTTTCGTAGCATATACGGTGGTTTTGGTATAGTTTTCTCTTATGTCGGAAAGCCCTAAAAGATAGTCGATGCTTGTGTTATGAAACTTTGCAAGGGCAATAAGCACCTGTGTGGGAATTTCCCGTGTACCCAGCTCATACCGAGAATATGTAACCTGTGTGCAGTGAAGATAGTCCGCGATATCCTTTTGAAGCAGGTCTCTGTCCTCACGTAATTCGCGTATGCGTTTGTACATTTTTATCCCTCCTATACCGTATCTTGGGAGAATTATACAATAATCCGAAACGGTATATTGACAAATAAACCAAATTGGTTTATAGTAAGAATAAGAATAGGAAAAGGTGTATACTAACCTCACAAAAGGAAAAATATACTGTTTATGATGGAGGTTTTTATGAAAAGTACATATAAGTTTTTGTTGACAGTATCTTTGTTGATAACATACATAATATCGCTGACGGTGCTTGCAGTGCCCGATGTGATTTATGAAAAGACAAGCTACATTATAGACAATAACCCTTCTTCAATTGAACAAGAAGAACTGGTTATGCTTGTGGCACACACAGATGAAAGACCAAGAAGGGCGATCGTTTCTTTGTCTATTGAAGGTGTTGATGAAAACGGATACTACAGAAATTATTATGAGCTTTTTGATCCTGTTACAAAAACAAAAATTTTTTATGTTGCAGGAAACGTCAAGGTGACTGAGTTAAATGCTCTTCCTCAGGCAATAGAAACAGGCTTTGTGGTAACTCTTGATAACGGCATGGTTGACGAAGAGAGCTTTGTTGCTGACGACAAAGACGAAGGCTATCTTGGGAAAATTGATACGTCTGATAGCTCAAAGGGACTTGTTTGGCTTACCTACTTTGATGAAAACAGCGGAATTTTATCTGTTGTTCCCCAAAACGCAACGGTGACAGCTTGCTGTAAAAATGATTTTGCAAATAAAATCAGTGGTTATTCCTTTGACACAACAAATCCTGACGTAAACTTTGACGGCAAAGCATACAGCGCCGTTGACGGAGAAAGCTCTATTAGCTATAAGCTTACGGAAAACACCAATATTTGTGTGCTTGAGTACCCTGAGAAGGGTGAACAGACCACAATGTGGGGAAGGATATCTAATGCCGATATTGATACAATAATTGGCGCAAAGAAGAATTTTAAGTGCTACAATGATAAGGCGATTGATAGTCAGGGCAATTTTACCACTGTGTATGCACCGTATATTCTTGCATATGTATCTGCAACAGAAACAAAAAGCAGCGTGCCTGAGGCAGATTATATAATTATCGTTGTAAACAGGCTTGAAGACGAGGGTATTAGTACCAATAAAAAAGACTGTGATATTCACAGCACAACAGAGGATGATTACAGCGGTGAGTGCGGCGAGAAGCTTACGTGGACAATTGATATGGGCGGTGTGCTTACAATCAGCGGAAGCGGTGCTATGAAAGACTGGTCAAATGACATACAGGTGCCGTGGTACCGATATATTGAAAGTATCACATCTGTTGTTATTGAAGAAGGCGTAACAAGTATTGGAAATTATGCCTTTAAAAGAAGTAAAATAAATTATATAAATATTCCTGAAAGTGTAACATACATAGGCAAAAGCGCCTTTGAAATGTCAAGCATCAAGGAAATAACAATTCCAAAGGGAGTAGCCGACATTGGTGAAAATACTTTTAGTCACTGTAAAACACTTGAAAAAGTTGTTTTGTCAGAGGGACTTGAAAACATAGGAAGAGATGCCTTCAGCTATTGTGAGGCACTTAAGGATATAGTTCTTCCCAAAAGTCTTAAGAGTATACAAAGCTCTGCTTTTATGAGATGTAACAGCCTTGAAAGCATAGTTATTCCCGACAGTGTAACAATCGTGGGTGAATTTGCTTTCGACAGCTGCAGAAGCCTTGAAAGTGTTGTTCTTTCAAAAGGACTTGAAAAAATAGACAGACATACCTTTGATAGTTGTATTAAGCTGGCTGACGTATATATGCCTGAAGGTATCACTGAGATTTGCGGCGATGCTTTTGACGGCTGCATTTCACTTGAAAGCATCAATATACCTCAAAATGTTGAGATTTTGGGCGGTTTTTCGGGCTGCACTGCCTTGAAGACGGTATCAACAGGTAGCAGAATTAAAAGAATAGGGAGTTCAGCCTTTAAGGGATGCTCCTCCTTAACGGAATTTGTTTTGCCTTATGGCGTGGAATATATTGGCAACGGAGCATTTAACGGATGCAAAGAGATAACACAGCTTATACTTCCCGACACGGTTACCTTTGTCGGCTCGAGTGCTTTTGAGGACTGCAAAAAGCTTGAAAGCATTACGCTTAGCAAAAACCTTGAAAATCTTTCGATGTATATGCTTGAAGGCTGCAGCAGTCTGAAGACACTGATGGTGCCTGTAAGCGTAAAAACCTTGCATACATCTATGCTGTGCAGCTGCGAAAGCTTTGAGACGTTATATTACGAAGGTACAGTTTCACAGTGGAACGAAATTGATTTTGAAGAAATCGGTTTTTGCGATGAGTTGTGGGATTATGACAAGGAGTTCCTTGGAGACCCTTCGGACTTAGGAACAACGGGAACCTGCGGAGAAAACTTAACCTGGCTGATAAATAAAGACCGTGCGCTTGTGATAAGCGGAAACGGCGATATGACGCAGTACAGAAGCTCACGTGAAATACCGTGGAGTGACTATAACGACCTTATTGACAAGGTTATAATAGAAGACGGAGTGACGAGCATATCTTCTCTTGCCTTTATGTTCAACGATATCACTACTCTAACGATAGGAAAAAGTCTGAAAGCTCTTGACAGCAGAGCTTTTGAGAGAAGCAAAAAACTTACGGACATCTACTATAACGGAACCTGGGCTCAGTGGCTCAATATAGAGCACTATAAAACGCAGGAAGAAAACTTCGGATTTGAAACTGCAACTATCCATATGCTGAAAAGCTATTTGTTGGGCGATTCAAATGACGACGGCAATGTTAATGTGCAGGATATTATTCTTCTTGCCCAATACTGCGCAAATTGGGACAGCGCAAAGGAAAAAGCGGTAGAAGAAGCACTTGACACCAACGGCGACGGCAATGTAAATATACAGGACGTAATACTCCTTGCACAGTACTGTGCAAATTCGGGAGTAACTCCGGGATAGCTTAACAAAAAACAACATAATATATAATCCGTTTTGAGAGTAAAGTAAGAAATTTACATTGACAAGATGCGGCTCTTATGATATACTTATAGATACTTATAAGTATAATTGTACCTATGCCTATGCGAAAACGGAGGTAATAACATAATGAAAAATTCAGTAAAAGTTCTTTTTGCAATGCTTGCGGCAGTTGTTTTGACAGCGCAGACGGGAGTATTTGCGGCACCGCAGATGACGATGGTTTCCGAATCTGTTGACATACCCGCAGAATATGAGGAATCTGTTTCGGATGAAGCCGGGCTTGTTTATGAAGAAGTTCAGGATAGCGTCGATGAAGCAGATGTTGCTGAAACCGAAGAAGAAGCCGATGAAGTTGCAGTTCTTTTTACCGAGGACGAACAGCCCGTTTATCTTGCAAAGAAAATTTCTTTTGATACCACAAAAGTATATCTTCCTTACGGATACAGCAAGGCGCTGACGGTGACAATTTCACCTGAAGAAACTACAGATAAAACAATTACCTGGACATCTTCTAACGAAAACGTTGCGACAGTTGATGAAAATGGCGTTGTAACTGCATATGATACAGTCGGTTCTGCTAAAATTAAGGCAACTACCGTTAACGGCAAATATGCAACCTGCACCGTTTATGTAGGAGCACCTGCAGATGCAGTTGAATTTTCTTCCCTGAAGGCAACATCTGTCGCGGTTGACAAATATATGACACTTAAAGCAAAGGCGTACCGCGAAGACGGAAGCAGGCCTGTAAGTACAGCGGTTACATTTGAAATAGTTTCAGGAGAAGAGTTTGCAACAATAGATGAAAAGGGCAAGCTTACGGCAGTTGCTATAGGTGATGTTACGGTAAGAGCAAAGGCTGAAGCAGGCACTGAGGAAGCATACGCAGATGTAACAATCAAAGTATGTATTCCTGCAACAAAGGTAACACTTGACACAACCAAAGCGGCTATGGCTTTGGGAGAAGCTCCATTACAGCTGTTTGCAACAATGACACCTGCAAATACCGACGATACACTTACCTGGTCAAGCTCGGATGAGGAAATAGCAACAGTTGACGAATTCGGCGTTGTAACAGCTCATAGTACAGGTAAAGTAAAGATAAATGCAGTAACGGGAAGCGGCAAGAAGGCAAGCTGCTCAGTTACAATCGGAGCGCCTGCAGATGCAGTAGAGTTCAGTGCACTTAAGATCACATCCCTTGCTGTAGGTAAGACCTTGTCGCTTAAGGCAACGGCGTACCGCGAAGACGGCGAAAAGCCTGTCAGCACAGCAGTTACATTTGAAATCGTTTCAGGAGAAGAGTTTGCGACAATAGATGAAAAGGGCAAGCTTACGGCAGTTGCCATAGGTGATGTTACAGTAAGAGCAAAGGCTGAAGCAGGCACTGAGGAAGCATA
>JAZRKT010000016.1:0-5671 GCA_045646465.1 Eubacteriales bacterium
GGAGAAAAGTATATGATAAAATAGCATTGTAAAAATGGTAAGCAGTTAAAACGGTAAGCAGTTAAGCAGGTACAGGTATGTTCCATCCTATGGGATAGGTATGGGCATTTTCGGTACCTGCTTTTTGTCATTTTTACGGAAAACAAAATAATTTACTCGGATATAAAACACGTATTAAGTCTATTAGGGACTTTTTGCGTGTTTTTTTGTTTTGAGTAAGGAAAGGAGGCTCATATGAGGTCTTAAACAAGTTTTGCGGGAAACAAATTTTTAGAAGGAGGTTAAACAAAAGTTGGAACCAAAACTTAAACGAAGGAGGTATCTGCGTTTTGAGGGAAATGAACACTCTGTCCCCGATAACGTATAACGACACAGTACAGGGTTTAAGACTAAGCTGCTATGCCGATACATTCGTGTATCACAAAGCAAGCGGCTCGGAGAGAAACCTTGTAGCAATGCGTTTTGGCGGATACCCCGAACAGGTCAGAGCGATGGCTGATGCACTGCGTAAAGGTGCAGGTGTTGAGGCAATCGTAGAAAATCACAAGATCATCTTACGGGCACAACACAATGCGTACAAAAGAAGCGTTACCCACGACGGTATTTATGCCGAGGGTACCATGCTTGCACTTGACGATGAAAGCGGCGAAATGGAAGATGAGGAACAAATGGAGGTGGAAAATCCAAAGGCAAAGAGGAAAATGTATATCTTCTGTGATGAAGGTGATACAGACTCTCTCTATGCAGAGCTGGATAAGAAATCGTCCATACCCCTCATTCCCGAATTCAAAGACTACATCCTTGAGGAATGCTTTAAGCAGAAGATACTCGTTCAGCTTGAGGTACTCTCTGCAAGTGTACACTTTGACGCATATATGCTTGAAGTTCGTAATGATGAAAAAGAGATCGAGGACATCGTAAACCAAGGTCTCAAACAAGGTAGGATTTCTATTCCGGGTGCAGTAAAGAACAGCGGCTTTGAAAACATTGCTACTGTTTCTCAGTACCTTAACAAGTACGGCATCACTATTGCGAATAGAATAAGGGAATCCTTTAATCCTCTCTTTGATCCGTCCAGAGAAACTATCTGCGACAGGATAAAAAGGATTAACGGAAACCTGAAAAAGAATGTGGGATATACTCTTTATCCCGCCCAGCTTGCCGTAGCTGAAGCAGTAAAACGCAGACTTGACAAATCAAAGGTCGGTCTGATTGTTGCGGAATGCGGCAGCGGTAAAACAAAAATAGGTTCTGTGGCTCTCTCGGCTCATCAGAACGGTAAGAAGTGCTTTAATGTAATTCTTTGTCCTTCTCACGTCACAAAAAAATGGGTGCGTGAGATACAGGAAACTCTTCCAAACACAAAAGCACAGGTTGTATATTCACTCTCGGACATTGACCGTGCCTATGACGAATACAAAAACGGCAAGGAAACAATGTATATCGTTCTCTCAAAGGAACGAGCAAGAGACGGATATATGCGAAAGCCTGTTGCTGTGTATTCAAGGGTAAAGAAATGCTACATTTGTCCCTACTGCGGAAAGCCCATTATGATGGAGATAAATGACGACGGTACTCATTATAAAGTACACGCCGATCAGTTCTATTTCAAAAAGGAAACAACGCAGAACCACAAATGCGAGGAGTGCGGACACGTTCTCTGGGGCGTACTCAATCCCGATGACCACGATATCCGTCATAACGATTGGGTAAAGATCGGCGGTTACGGCTTTGTGTACCGCAAATTTGCTCACAGACATCTTGAGAAAACAAAGGACCAAAAGGTACTCTTAAAGCTTGAGGAAATAATCTCAAATCCCGACCGTGTGTTTATCGCAAAAGGAGCATACAACAGATACTCCATGAGCGATTACATATCGGAACGCTTCAAAAGCATTGACGGCTGCATTTTGGATGAATTGCACCAGTTCAAAGGTGACAGCGGACAGGGAGATGCGATGGAAACACTTGTTGGTTGCAGTAAAAAGGTTATCGGTATGACCGCAACCCTTATTAACGGCTATTCAAGCGGACTTTTCTATCTGCTCTACCGCATAGTTCCTCACCTTATGAAGATTGACAACAAGGACTATGACAATCCGGGTGCATTCAACGGTGAATATGGCGTTACAGAGGCAACATACGAGCTTGAAGAAAGCGAGTTCAATGCCAACAGTAAAAGCCGCCGTAAGAAGCTCCACGAGCGTCAGAAGCCGGGTGTATCACCTCTTGTATATTCACGGTTCCTTATCGACTGTGCAGTATTCCTTTCTCTTAACGATATGGGAAAGCATCTGCCTGACTATGAGGAAATACCAGTCGAGCTTAATCTCTCACCCGAGATTGAAGAGGAATACAAGAGAATTGAGAACTCTTACCGAAACTGTATGAACCGTCGTGACGGCACATCAAGAAAGCTTATGTCAAGCTTTTTAAGTCTTCTCACAACATATCCGGATCAGCCATACGATGCCGAGCCGATATATTATCCAAAGAGTGATGAAGCGGTGGTTGTTCCAAAGTCACTTTCAGACTTTGACGAACAGCACGAAAAGGACGTAGCTACACTTGATATTGTTAAGCGAAAGGTTGACAGCGGCGAGCGAGTGCTTATCTACACAAGCTGGGTAAAAATCGACACACAGGATAAACTCAAAAAACTGCTTGAGGAGCAAGGCTACAAGGTAGCACTTCTTGAACAAAAGGTATCACCTGAAAAGCGTGAAGAATGGGTTTCAAAAAAGGTTGAGGCAGGAATTGATGTACTTATCACAAATCCGAGTCTTGTTGAAACGGGACTTGACCTCAATGCCTTTACTACACTCATCTACTACAACATCGGGTATAACTTATTCACTTTCCGTCAGAGTTCGAGACGGTCTTGGCGTATAAACCAGACAGCGCCCCGAATTGAAGTATATATCCTTTACTACAAGGGAGTTATGCAGGCAAGAGCAATTCGCCTTATGGCGTCAAAGCTTGCGGCTGCTACTCTTGTTGAGGGTAACTTCTCGGATGAAGGCTTGGCGGCAATGAGTGACTGTACCGATATGACTTCACAGCTCGCACGAGAGCTTACAAAAGGCATTCGTGACGAGGTTGAGGACGTAGGTGCAATGTTTAAGAAAATGGCTATTATCAAGGATACAACGGCACCTGAAGAGAATGAGGAAGATTACATCATTACAGATGATGTTACGGAAGGAGCAAAACCTGTTACATCTACAAAGGTTGAAACAGTCAAAATCCTTTCCGTTTCCGAAAAGCTTCAGAAGGCAATGCTCCTTGCAAAGCAGGCTACAAGCAGTAAGGTAAAGTTGAGTTTCCCGGTAACAAACAATGAAGATGTGCCTGTCGGTACGCAGTTTACTCTGTTCGACGTGGCATAAGAAAGGATAAACAAAATGAGGTTTACAGTAAACAGAAAAATAATGCTGGAGCATCTTAAAACGATGTCGGCAATGATACCCAAATCAAGTACAGTTCCCGAGCTCAAGGGCTTTCTTGTGGAAGCCAATGAGGACGATGGATATCTGTACCTTACGGCAAATTGCTTTGAAGCGGCAATACAGCGAAAGCTTACTGCAGGTATTGAATCAGGCGGATTTTTCGTGCTTGATGCCAAAATGCTTGTTGGAATACTCTCGCATCTTGCAGGTGATGAAACACACTTTGAGATGGAGAGTGCAGGAAGTGTAAAGATAACCGGTGAGAGCTGTACATACACAATGAACGTTCTTGACGGCAAAACCTTTCCACGTCCCGAAATTCCTTTTCCCGACGGTACTGTAAAGGTATCGGGAATAAAGAAGCTTTACGGTAAAACAAGCAGTGCTACGCATAAGGAAGTAACAAATATCTTAAGCGGTATTCATATTGAAATTACACCTAAAGGTATTACGGCAACAGGCTGTGACTCAAGGTGTATTGCAACAGCCCGTCTTGAACAGGACTGTGGCGGCAGTATGGACTTTACCATTCCAAAGGCAACTTTATCATATCTTGCATCCGCTGCAGGTGATGAAGAACTTGAAGTCGGAAGAAGCGGTACTTTCATTATCTTTATGAAAGAAGGTATGCTTTTCTCGGCAAAGAAAATGGCAAAGGAATATGTGAATACCGGAATGATACTTGATTCCTTAAAGCCGATGTACGAAGCAAAGCTTGAGTTCAAGGATTTCAAAGAGCAGGTGCAGTATGCAAGCGATATTTCGGCTATGGGTGTTGAGAACTCCTATGTAAGACTTGATTTCGGTGAGGAAAAGATTACTATTTCCACAACCAACGACGTCGGCTGTGCTACATATTCTGTAGGAGCAGTACGAATCAACGGTGACTCCGAACACAGCTTTTATTACCCTTCGGCAATGCTGAAGGATATATTCAAGACTGTTGACGGCACTATGATTTTAAGTCTTGATAAGAGAGGTTATCTGCTTGTCTTTAACAAGTATGATAAATACCTTCTTACACCGATACCGGCTACAACTGTTGAAAAGCAATTCTTGAAATACGAGGAACACAAGAAAAAGGCACGCGGCGAAACAACGGATGCGGCTGTCAAGAAGACACGCTCTACTGCAAGGAAAGCGGCATAGGAGGGATTTAATGAATAAACCTACTATCTGTCGATACTGCGGTGGAAAAGTGATACTTACAGACAGCAGTAAGATCTACGGCAAGGATTACGGCGACATTTACCTTTGTACTACCTGCAATGCGTTTGTCGGAGTACATAAGGGCTCGGGAAAACCTCTCGGTACACTTGCGAACAGCATTCTTCGTACCAAACGCAAGGAAACCCACGAGGTGTTCGATAAGTTCTGGAAAGACAATCATATGTCAAGAACCGAGGGCTACAAATGGCTGTCCGAGAAAATGGGACTGCCTTTTAAGTCTACTCATATCGGATATTTCGAGATTGAAGAATGTCAGAAGGTAATCGAGCTGTGTCAGAGTAAGGCTGCGTAAAGAAAGGATTTAATATTATGAGGGATGAAAAAACATTAAAACAAGTTATCGTTATGAGCGATATATCAGATGGACTTGTCATATCTTCGGCAATGGGAACCTACGTAAACTCATACTGTGCTCCCCGTGAGCGTTTCTATGAGTGTATGCTTTCAAAGAACATAAACGTACAGCATAATTTTACTTTGCTGTGCCTTGAATGGTTCAGAACACTTGCAATAACAGATGATGTTGACGAGAGAAATATGGCATCACACGAGTTTGCGATTAAAGCCGTAAATGAGTACCGCTATGAATCTCTTGACAAGCGAATAGTATCATCAAGAGGTATAAAACGCTACTTTGAGTTCGATTTCAGGGACGATGAGCAGGCGGCGGAGCTTCTTGAACGCTATCTTCGCACATCAAACGACAACGAGGAGTTTATGCACGGAATGCTCCGTGTACATAAGACCTGTCAGCAGTTATTCTCAAGGTTATGCCTTGAATGGCTGAAGCGTGTGTCTGAGCTTCCTACAAGAAGAAAACACTACGTTGTTCTTGCAAGAAAAGTTATGAAGCATTACACAAGATTTCCGATGATATGAGGTGGAACTATGAGTTATCAGATTTATTATGACAAAGCCTTTATCAAGGTGGAAGATAAATTCGTTCCAATGATAAATAGCGGAAGTAACAACTGCTGGGAAGTAAATTTCTT
>JAZRKT010000017.1:0-4827 GCA_045646465.1 Eubacteriales bacterium
GCACACAAATTCGAAAACGAAATATTTTACGGATATTTCGAGGACGGGTATGCCATAGTTTATCCCGAAAGCAATCTGTGCAAGGTGCTACGGGTATCGAGAAGCGATTATCCCGAGGGACGCTCGGTGGACTATAAGGAAAATCCCGACGGCAGTTATACCGTTAAAAAGGTAGAGATTGAAAGCGGATTGCAAAAGCATCTGATTGTCTACATTGACTCCTTTGAGGAATTTACGCCTTATGAGCAGAAGATGCTGAATGAGCTTGTAAAATAAGCAAATAATAAAAGACACGGACTGAGATTATATCATATTCTGCAGTCCGTGTTTTAGTTTACTTTTCTCTGACAAAGGGCTTTGCCGTTGAAAGCATAAGCTTTATTCTGTTTTCCTGATTGATTTTTGTTGCACCCGAATCATAGTCAATGGCGACAATATTTGCTTCGGGATATTTTTCCTTAATGGGCTTCATCATACCCTTGCCTGCAATGTGGTTGGGAAGACAGCCAAAGGGCTGTGTGCATACGATGTTCTCGGCGCCTATGTGAATGAGCTCTATCATTTCTGCCGTAAGAAGCCAGCCCTCGCCCATTTTTACGCCAAGTCCTATAACTTCTTCGGCAAGAGGAGGAACATCTATAAAGGGAGAGGGAGCAAGAAACGAGCCTTCCTTCTTTATGGCTTTTATGATGTCCTTTTGCATAGAGCAGAAAAGCTTAAGCAGAAGGTTGTATACAAGCACCGTTTTTTTGTTGAAGCCGTAAAGCTTTCTGTCAATAATTGAGTTGTAAATTACAAAAAGACAAAAATCCAAAAGCCCCGGTACTACAACCTCAGCACCCTCGGATACAAGAAAATCCTCTAAGTTGTTATTGCCTAAGGGTGAGTATTTTACAAAGATTTCGCCCACAATGCCTACTCTCGGCTTTGGAACGATATTCTTGGGAATCTTTGCAAAATCCTCGATTATAAGCCTGTAGTTTTTCTTTGCAAGAGAGCCAGACAGACGCTTGTCGAACATTTCCTTTGTAAGCCGTTCAGTCCACATATCGGCAAGAGCTTCGCTGTCGCCCTTGTTAATTTCAAAGGGCTTTGTCTGATTGACAAGGTCCATAAGCAAATCGCCGTAGCAAATAGCGTATGCAAGGCGGTGAAGCATAGGGAAGGTAACTTTGAATGCCGAGTCTTTTTCAAGTCCCGAAAAGTTTAGGGAAATTACGGGAACATATCCGTAGCCTGCCTTTACAAGCGCCTTGCGAAGCAGATGTATGTAGTTTGAAGCTCTGCAGCCGCCGCCTGTCTGGGTTATCATAAGAGCAACCTTGTTTTTATCAAAACGTCCGCTTTCAAGTGCGTCAATCATCTGACCTATAACAAGCTGTGCAGGGTAGCAGGTGTCGTTGTGAACGTATTTTAAGCCCTCGTTAATTACCGACTGTCCCATATTATCAAGAACCACGGCATTGTAGCCGTAGGCTCTCATAATGCCTACCATTATCTTGAAGTGACGTGGAAGCATAGTGGGAACAAGGATGGTGTAATCCTTTTTCATTTCCTCGGTAAAAACTCTGTAGCCGTCACATCTTACGTTTTGGTTATCCATTTATGTACCTCTTTACTGTTTCCTTGCTCTTTCGTCAATGGCACCGATAAGGCTTCTCAGTCTTATTTTTATAGCGCCCATATTTGTGATTTCGTCTATTTTAAGCTGTGTGTAAAGACGTCCGTTTTTTTCTAAAATATCTCGTGTTTCATCGGTTGTGACAGCATCAACGCCACAGCCGAAGTATACAAGCTGAACAAGCTCGCAGTCCTCGTTTTCGCACACAAACTGTGCAGCATTGTAAAGCCTTGAATGATATGTCCACTGATTGAGAACACGCACATCTGGCTTGCTCTTTGCCATTTTCCACACGCTGTCCTCGCTGACAACAACAAAGCCTAATGTGCCTGCAAGCTTATCAATGCCGTGGCCTGTTTCCATATCAATATTGTAAGGTCTTCCTGCAAGAACAAGCACTTTTTTGCCGTGTTTTCTTGCAAAATCCACCGCTTTTTCGCCTTCTCGGCAAACGGCTTCCATATATTTTCCGTGAGAGGCGTAGCCTGCCTTTACTGCCTTTCTGACGTCCTGCTTTGAGATTCCGTCAAAATGCTTGCGTAAGTATTCGTACAGACCTCTTACAAGCTCTTTTTCGTCGTTGATGTTAAGGTACGGGTAGAGGAAGGTCTTATCTGCCAACGAGTCCATATTGCCCTTTAAAAGCTCGGAATAATATGCCACAACGGGGCAGTTGTAATGGTTTTCGCTTGCCTTTTCGTCAAAGTTATAGGAAAGGCAGGGATAGAATACGGCATCAACACCGTCACGCAGCAGCTTTTCAATATGGCCGTGCATAATTTTTGCAGGGTAGCAGGCGGTATCCGACGGAATACTGTTCTGTCCCAGCGAATATATTTCACGTGTTGACATACCCGACAGCTTTACGTTAAAGCCGAGCTGTGAAAAAATTCCGTGCCAGAAAGGCGCAAGCTCGTACATACCAAGAGCTAACGGTAGACCGATAGTCTTTGGCTTGTTTGTTGTTTCTTCAAGGGAAAGAATATAGTCACGCTTGAACTGGTGGACGTTGGGAGTGTTTTCTGTGGTGTCCTCGCCGCCTCCGAGACCTTTTTCACACTTGTTGCCGGAGATGAATTTCTTTCCGCCCTCAAAGGTATTGACGGTAAGGTGGCAATTATTTGTACAACCCTTACAGGCGATGCTTTTTGCTGTATGAGAAAAACGTGATAGGGCATCGGGAGATATAATTGTGCTTTCGCCTTCAATGTTGTGCTTGGCATAAAGTGCCGCGCCGAAGGCACCCATTAGTCCTGCAATACAGGGGCGCACAACATCGTGACAAAGCTCCTTTTCAAAGGCACGAAGAACTGCATCGTTGTAAAAGGTTCCGCCCTGAACTACGATGTTTTCGCCAAGCTCCTTTACGTTTCCTGCGCGTATAACCTTGTATATTGCGTTCTTTACGACACTGACGGAAAGTCCTGCCGAAATGTCGGCAACCTCTGCACCGTCTTTCTGAGCCTGCTTTACGGAGCTGTTCATAAATACGGTACAGCGTGTACCCAACTGTACAGGTTTCTGCGCAAATAGTGCCATTTTTGAAAAGTCGCTTATGGAATAGCCAAGGCTTTTTGCAAAGGTTTCAAGGAAGGAGCCACAGCCCGATGAGCAAGCCTCGTTAAGCATAATGCTATCTATTGCATTGCCACGCACCTTGAAGCACTTGATGTCCTGACCGCCTATATCAAGAATAAAATCAACGTCGGGCTTGAAATGCTTTGCCGCCCTGAAATGCGCCATTGTTTCAACTATACCGAAGTCAATGCCGAAGGCGTGCTGTATAAGCTCCTCACCGTAGCCTGTTACGGCAGAGCCGCTTATTTTGATTCTGTCGCCGCAAAGGGAGTAAAGCTTTATAAGCTGTTCGCGGACAATTTCCACGGGCTCGCCCTTGTTGGAATCGTAGAAGGAGTAGAGAATATTGTCGTTTTCGTCGGTAAGCACAAGCTTTGTGGTAGTGCTTCCGCAGTCTATGCCCAAATATGCTTTTCCGCTGTATGTGCCGATGTCAACGGTGGGCACAGTTGCTTTTTTGTGCCTGTCGGAAAAGGCTATATATTCGTTCTTTGAGCTGAAAAGGGCAGGGAGCGTCTGAATATTGCTGCTTGCGCCAACGGCGTTTTCGATTTTTTCGCACAGCTCGTCAAAGGTAAAGCTCTTTTCCCGCTTTTCGGCGTAAATGGAAGCACCTAAAGCTACAGACAGCTTTGCATAGTGGGGGAACACCGCGTTTTCGGGTGATAAACCAAGTGTTTCAACAAATCTTCTTTTAAGTCCTTCGCAAAAGCTTAAAGGTCCGCCAAGGAACATAACCTTGCCCTCGATTTTGCGGCCCTGTGCAAGACCTGCAATTGTCTGATTTACAACAGACTGGTAAATACTTGCCGCAATGTCTTCTTTTCTTGCGCCCTGATTTAAGAGGGGCTGAATGTCGGTTTTTGCAAATACTCCGCAGCGTGAGGCTATGGGATATATTTTTTTGCAGTCAAGGCTTAGCTCGTCAAGTTCGTCAGGAGTCACATCAAGGAGTGTTGCCATCTGGTCAATAAAGGCTCCCGTGCCACCTGCACATGTACCGTTCATACGCTGATCAATGCCACCTTTGAAGAAGATGATTTTTGCATCCTCTCCGCCAAGCTCGATAACAACGCTTATGTCGGGCTGAGAAAGCTTTGCAACCTCTGCCGTTGCAAAAACCTCCTGCACAAAGTCAATGCCTGCCTCTTGTGCAAGTCCGAGACCTGCAGAACCCGATATTGCAACCTTTATTTTCTTTTGTCCGATAAAGCGGCTTGCCTGTCTTACAAGCTCTAAGGTTTTTGCCCTTACCATTGAAAAATGGCGCTCGTACTTTTCAAAGAGAACCTCGTTGCCGTCCACCACCACAACCTTTGCCGTGGTAGAGCCGATGTCGATACCCATTTTTATGTAATCTGAATTAACAGCACTCTCGTCAATGTGAGGTGTGCATTCAAGCTGATTATTCAAAGCTTTACCTCCCGTCCTCGGAGTATATGTTGGAAAAATTTCTACCTATTTATTCTATACTTGTATTTAACAATTGTCAAGCAGTATAAATAAACAAATTGCAAAATTACTTGGGATTGTTTTTTGCGTTTTTTTGAAATTGGCTGAGATTTAAGTGAAAAGTATTCAGAATAATGAAAAAAGCAAAAACCGTAGTGACATTACGGCGTTTTTGG
>JAZRKT010000018.1:0-6334 GCA_045646465.1 Eubacteriales bacterium
ACATGGCTACGATCCGACTTAGATATCATCAATTCAGGATATTCTTCCACTTCTCGAACAGATCGTTCAGGCAGGCAAGAAGCTTGTTATCATCGCTGAAGATATCGAAGGCGAAGCACTTTCTACTCTTATCGTTAATAAGCTCCGCGGTACATTTACATGCGTCGCAGTAAAGGCTCCCGGTTTCGGCGACAGAAGAAAGGAAATGCTTACAGATATCGCAACTCTTACAGGCGGTGAAGTAATATCATCTGACCTTGGTCTTGAGCTTAAGGATACAACACTTGAACAGCTCGGTAAGGCAAGACAGGTTAAGATTAACAAGGAAAATACCATTATCGTCGGCGGTGCAGGAAGTCCTGATGCCATTAAGGGTAGAATTGCACAGATTAAGGCGGCTATTGAGGTTACAACAAGCGACTTTGACAGAGAAAAGCTTCAGGAAAGACTTGCAAAGCTTTCAGGCGGAGTTGCGGTTATCAAGGTTGGTGCTGCTACTGAAACAGAAATGAAGGAAAAGAAGCTGAGAATTGAAGATGCTCTCAACGCAACAAAGGCTGCAGTTGAAGAAGGCATCGTTCCCGGCGGCGGAACAAGCTTCGTAAATGTTATGGGTGCTGTTGCAAAGCTTCTTGAAACAGTTGAAGGAGACGAAAAGACCGGTGTGTCTATAGTTCTCAAGGCTCTTGAAGCACCAGTAAGACAGATTGCACAGAACGCAGGTATGGACGGCTCAGTTATTCTTGAAAAGATAAAGACGAGCAAGGCAGGCACAGGCTATGATGCTGCAAACGACAAGTACGTTGATATGGTTGAAGCAGGTATCGTAGACCCCACAAAGGTTTCCAGAAGTGCACTTCAGAATGCGGCTTCCGTTGCATCAATGATTCTTACCACAGAAGCAGTTGTTGCCGATAAGCCAGAGCCTGTAGCGGCTGCTCCCGCAGCTCCTGCACCCGGTATGTATTGATTAAAATTTTTTGCTTCCCCCGATATAAAATTCGGGGGATTTTTAGTTTTATTTTCTATTGAAAAAAGCAAAAGTTTATGATATACTTTAAAATATGATTAAAGCAAATGGATTTAAGGTGATAAAAAATGAATTATAATCTTCATACCCACACCTATAGAAGCCACCACGCCTCCGAAATGCCAGAGGACTATGTATTGCGTGCAATTGAAAACGGCATAACCTATTTTGGCTTTTCCGACCACGTGCCGCTGAAATTCAATGACGGTACACAGTCGTGGCACCGTGTTTACGTTGAGGAAGCAAAGGCTTACTGCGATGAAATAAAGGCACTTGCCCGGAAGTATAAGGACAAAATCGAAATACACGTCGGCTTTGAGGCTGAGTTTTATCCCGAATACATTGACGAAATGGTAAATAACGTCATTGACTGGGGCGCAGAGTACCTTATTTTAGGTCCGCACTATACCTTCCCTGAAAATGAAGGAGCACTTCACATCATTAAGGATACAGATTCGGTTTTGGAGCTTAAAAAGTACGTTAATATGATTGTTACGGGTATGTCAGAAGGTGTTTTCACTTACATTGCACATCCCGATATGTTTAATTTTCAGGGCGACGAAAATGTATATGAGCGTGAAATGACACGTCTTTGCAAGGCTGCCGTTGCTTACAATACTCCACTTGAAATAAACTTTCTCGGTATACGTGACAGGCGTGTTTACCCTAAAATGAAATTCTGGGAAATTGCAGGCAGATGTGGTGCACCCGTAACATACGGCTTTGATGCACACGATGCTCTTGCGGCATATGACGGCGACTCTCTTATTATAGCAGAGGAAATGGTTGAAAGATATAAGCTTAACTATATCGGCAGAGCACCCCTTGTGCCTTTGGTCAGAAGATAGGAGAGGGCAAGGGAGTAATTCTCTTTGACGGGAATAATCTTACAAATCATTAAAGGATAGTGAAACAATGCCAAAGAAAGCTAACAGCACAAAGCTGAAAATAATAAATGCCGCGTGGAAGCTGTTTTATGAGCAGGGCTACGACGATACAACCGTTGACGAAATAATTGCTGAATCGGGCACGTCAAAAGGCTCTTTCTATCATCATTTTCCGTCAAAGGACTCTCTTTTAGGCTCGCTGTCTTACATATTTGACGAAAAGTATAAGGAGCTTGAAGTAAACCTGTCTGAGTCACAGACCTGCTTTGAAAAGCTTCTGTACCTCAATCACGAAATTTTCACGATGATTGAAAATAAGGTGGATATACATCTGCTTTCGGGACTTTTGTCAACTCAGCTTACAACAAAGGGCGAGAAGAATCTTCTTGACTATACCCGTTACTATTACCGCCTTATACGCAGAATAGTAGAGGAGGGCAAGGCTAAGGGCGAAATTAAAACAGAGGTGTCCGTAAGCGAAATAGTAAAGCTGTACTCAATGTGCGAGCGTGCCCTTATGTACGACTGGTGCATCTGCGACGGCGAATATTCGCTGACGAGCTACGCCAAAAACGTATTACCGATGCTGTTTGATGATATGATGGTGTGAACTAATTGTAAACTTTGAAATAGTACGGATTTTGGTACAGGTCTTAAATCCAATAATAACTTAAAAAATCGAGGCGCAATACGTACGCAGTATAGACTTTAGTCTGTTTTGCGTTTTGTGTTGCGTTTTTTGATTTAATGTGGTAAAATCTTGGTAATATTTTTGTTAGGAGTGTTATTTTTTATGACAAAGGTTCAGATTCTCATTGCTATGATAGCGTATATGTGCGTTGTTATAGGCATTGGCGTTTACTTTATGAAGCGCTCGCAGAAAAATCCCGAAAACTATTTTCTGGGCGGACGTTCTCTCGGCCCCTGGGTTGCGGCAATGAGTGCGGAAGCTTCCGATATGAGTGGTTGGCTTCTTATGGGTCTTCCCGGTGTTGCTTACTGGTGCGGACTTGCAGATGCGGCATGGACGGCTATCGGTCTTGCAATAGGTACATATGTAAACTGGCTGATTGTTTCAAAGAGACTGCGTAACTATTCTGCAATAGCAGGCAATTCAATTACGCTTCCCGACTTCTTCAGCAATAGATTCAAGGAAAACAAAAAGGTTATTCTCGGCATTGCATCACTTTTCATTCTCGTGTTCTTTGCCGTTTACGCTTCAAGCTGTTTTGTAACCTGTGGAAAGCTCTTTGCAGGACTTTTCGATATGGATTACCACCTTATGCTTGTTATCGGCGCACTGTTTGTGCTTGTTTACACCCTTATCGGCGGCTTCCTTGCTGAAAGTGCTTCCGACTTTATGCAGTCAATTGTTATGCTTGTTGCTCTTGTTGGTGTGCTTGTCTTTGGAGTTAAGGAAGCAGGGAGCGTGGGTGCTGTAGTTGAAAACGCACAGAATATTGACGGCTATCTTTCACTTACACAGCTTGCTAGTCCCGTGGTTGATGAATCGGGAAGCCAGCTCTTTAATAACGGCGTTCCTGTATTTGGACAGGCTGCTCCTTACGGACTTCTTACAATCTTCTCTATGCTTGCATGGGGTCTTGGTTACTTCGGTATGCCTCAGGTGCTTCTCAGATTTATGGCAATAAGAAAAGCAAATGAGCTTAAGCGTTCAAGAAGAATTGCTACTGTTTGGGTTGTAATTTCACTTACCGCAGGCGTTCTTATCGGTATCGTAGGCAGAGCCGTTATGCTCAACCACCCCGAGCTTACATCAGGTCTTGCAACAAAGAGCCTTGCAGAAAATATTTTTGCTGTTCTTGGTGAAATACTCTTCCACCCAGTTGTTGCAGGCGTTATTATGGCAGGTATTCTTGCCGCTACAATCAGTTCTTCCGACTCATACCTTCTTATAGCAGGCTCTGCGGTTTCACAGGGACTTTATAAGGGTATCTTCAAGAAGAACGCAAGCGATAAGCAGGTTATGTGGATGTCAAGAATTGTAATTCTTCTTATTGCTGTAATCGGCGTTATAATTGCTTGGGATGACAAGAGTGTTATCTTCACCATCGTGTCCTTTGCATGGGCAGGCTTCGGTGCAACCTTCGGTCCTCTTATGCTGTTCTCACTTTTCTGGAAGAGAACAACAAGAGCAGGTGCGGTTGCAGGTATGGTTGCCGGTGCGTTTATGGTATTCTTCTGGAAGTTCGTGCTCAATCCTCTGGGCGGTGCGTGGGCAATATATGAATTGCTTCCTGCATTTATCTTCTCTTGTATCTTTATCGTTGTTGTTTCACTTGCTACACCTGCTCCCTCTAAGGAAATTCAGGATGAATTTGAAAAAGCAAAGAATTACGTTGAAGCATAATTCTTTAAGACATAATTTAAAGCACCCTTCGGGGGTGCTTTTTATGTGGCAGTTTTTGTGATTGATGATACAATTACTTTAAAGTATTATAACACAGCAAATACGAGACCTTACCTTGGATTTACCTGTGCCTTTTAATTTGCGGCATACAGATTATATAGTCTTTAATATGGATATGTCTAAAGCTGTCGAAAGCAAAAACCCTCCCTTGCAAAGCCCTCCTTGCCTAAAGGAGGGGGGACCGTCGTAGACGGTGGGAGGATTTTCGAGAGTGTGACGGCGAAGATAGTGGAGGGATACAAAAGAGGGATTTGGTTCATCGGAAAAGAATCCCCCAGTCTGCTTTGCAGACAGCCCCCTTTAGGCAAGGGGGCCTTTGATAAGTTGCATCTAAACCTTACGTGTCGCAATATGGATATGTCGAAAGATGTCGAGAACAAAAACCCTCCCTTGCAAAGCCCTCCTTGCCTAAAGGAGGGGGGACCGTCGTAGACGGTGGGAGGATTTTCGAGAGTGTGCAGGCGAAGATAGTGGAGGGATACAAAAGAGGTATTTTGTTAATAAAAAATCCCCCAGTCTGCTTTGCAGACAGCCCCCTTTAGGCAAGGGGGCCTTTGAAAAACTGCACCTAAACCATATGTTCTTTATTAA
Organism: Eubacteriales bacterium; assembly: GCA_045646465.1. GTDB lineage: Bacteria > Bacillota > Clostridia > Oscillospirales > CAG-382 > UMGS1387. The sequence continues at coordinate 4,940 of JAZRKT010000018.1, forward strand.
GCGGAACATATTTCAATTAAAAAAAGGAGATTTTTATGTTAGTATTTTCTTATGTTTTAAGCTTGTCAGGATTAGCTTGTATGATTCTGGCATCCCTGGTTAAGGGAGAAAAAATGAAAACAACATTATTCTTGGTGTTTTGTGGTAATGTTCTTGTAGGCACCAGTTACCTTTTTGATGGAAGTGGCATTAATGGTGCAGCCGCATTATATCTTGGTGCATTGCAAACGCTGATTAACTATTTCTATGAGTCAAAACAAAAACCAATTCCCAAATGGTTGATTTCTTGCTATGCAATTGCCATTATAATATTAAATATTGCGGTAGCCGGCAAGATGACAGCTCTTGGCATTCTTGTCATTGTGGCATCGCTTACATTTATCTTCTGTATTGGACAGAAAAATGGGGCAGGATATCGTTTTTGGACTATTATAAATATGTTGCTTTGGTGCTTGTATGATGTTCTTGCCGGTGTTTATAGTGCGTTAATGACACATGGCGCCTTGTTTGTATTTACAGTTGCTGGTATGATTATACATGACAGAAATAAAGATGTCGGAACACAAGGCGATGAGTCTGCTGTGTTGTGAAACAAATTTCTTCTTGACTTGACACGAACTATAAGGAGACAAACATTTTTTATAACATTGTTATAGTAATGTTTGCCTCTTTTTATATGCAAATTTTACAATAATTTAGATTGGAAATATACAGAATGAACAAGATAAGATGAGGATGCGAAGAGGGTAGAGATACATATAACATAATAATAGTAATGTTTAATAATTTGAGAATGGGATTTATAAGCACATTTTGAGTAAAATCAAGATGTGTTTTTTATTTACGCAAAGGAGGAATTAGAATGAAACAAAACATAATTAAAAAAGATTTTAATAAAGGTGTTGATAAAATGAAAACTAATTTAACAATTAAAAATTATAACGAAAAGGAGAATGAAGAAATGAAAAAACTAAATTTATACGAATCACGATTATTTGGCAGAATTTGTTATGGATTCGGTAGAGATGAAGATGGCTTTGTTTACATTAAAGAAGACGAGGCAAATGTGGTGAGAAAAATATTCGAAATGGCAATTAACGGGAATAGTTTACAGGCGATTCAGGTGGAATTGTTCAATCGAGGAATAAAATCTCCGTCAGGGAAAGACAAGTGGACGAGAGACGTAATAGACAAGACCATAAATAACAAAAAATATGTTCCGCACATTATTGAATTTGATGATTATTTTATAGCACGAGGGGAAAAAGAAATGCGTTGCAGAAATGACAGAAGAGAAGGCATAGTTTGATATAAGGACGATTTATTATATAATTCTCTTATCAAAATGAAAGGAGAATTAGATATGGACAAATCAGCAATTCAAAATCAGCTTCG
>JAZRKT010000019.1:0-15370 GCA_045646465.1 Eubacteriales bacterium
CCCAAGGAGAAAAGTATATGATAAAATAGCATTGTAAAAATGGTAAGCAGTTAAAACGGTAAGCAGTTAAGCAGGTACAGGTATGTTCCATCCTATGGGATAGGTATGGGCATTTTCGGTACCTGCGTTTGTCATTTTTACAGGAAAACAAAATAATTTTATTGGAAGCAAACACACGTATTAAGTCTATTGGGGACTTTTGCGTGTGTTTTTTGCTTTCGGAAGGAGGTAAAACAGATGAAATTGCAAAATTTCAGCGAGTGGTCAAGGTTTGGTGCGATTAGCGTATCTGCTGACTTGATTTGCTCCTCAGTATTGGGGGTGATAGAGTTCAGGGATTAAATTGATCGTGAAACAAATCGGCAGCCACACAAAACAAAAACAAATTATTTAGGAGGACTCAAAAATGAGTGATGAAAGAAACAACGGATTATTCGGCGGAAATGAACCTATCGATCTTGGAAGTGATACAACCTTTACAGACCTTCCCGATTTCAGCAGTGATGATTTTGACTCAATTTTTGGAACTGCAGAAAAGAAAGACGATGCTCAGACAGAAAGTGCAGAGGTTAAGAGTGAAGCACCTGCACCTACAAGAACCGATAAACCGGAGGAAACACAAGCAAATGAAGAAACAACAACCGTATCACAGCCAGCAGCCGATGCAAAAGCTGAAGCAGCAGAATCTGATGTCGCAGGCGATAAATCAGAGGAGCAGGATCCTTTTGAAGCGGCACTGGCACAGGCAAACCAAAAACAGGCAGAAAAGGACAAGAGCGGCTTAGTACAGAAGCTTCCCATTTTCTCCTATGCAAATGCCAAAGAGGAAATCGTAGACACCTCAAAGACCTTTGATGAACTGCGTAACGAAAAAGCAGAGGATTTTCCCGAGCTTGACGACGCTACGGCAGTATCGTGGAAAATGACTTATGGAACTATCACAAAGACGGTGACCACACCTAAGAAAACCACGATTGCAAGTCTGAAAAAGCAGATTGAAGAATCAAAGGAATTTATGGACTGTCTTAAAAAAGCTAAGGGTGAGGTCGAATGCAAGGTTATCCCCTCGGTTACGGCAAAGAAGAAAGGAATCGTATCGTCATACAAGGGCGTTTTTGATTCCGTTGAAGATGCCGCAGCCAGCGGAAAAGCAATCGGTTTTGTCCCTTCGGATGATGGCAAGGTATATGAAGTTCGTGCCAATAAGATTGGTGTATTCATTTCCGAAGCCGAAAGAGTAAGTATGATGAGAAAGGTAAGGGCCGGGTTTATCCCGGCTCTGCCGAAGATTCCGTACAGTATGCTGTCGGAAATACTCTCATTCTTCAAGGAATATGTTACCGACACAGGAGAACTTGAAGCGTTGGCATACATATATTGGTCTTTCGTAGACTCAAGGTATTATGTACATGTGCCAAAGCAGCAGGTGTCAAAGGCAAGTGTAGACTCGTCTATCCCCGAACTTGACGAAGATAAATTCGTTCTTGTTATGGAGATACATTCTCACAATACTATGGCGGCAAGATTTTCACCTACCGATGACCGTGATGAAAGAGCCACAAGGCTCTACACGGTAGTCGGCAGAATGGACAAGGTGTTCCCGGATATTACTACGAGAGCATCTGTCGGCGGTAAGTATGTTGAGATAGAGCCTGAAACTGTATTTGAAGGCTTTGACGGAACTTTTCCTGAAGGCTGGAAGGATGCAGTTGACGTAAGAAAGCCCAAATTTAAGGAAGCGGGTGACTTATGAAACTTGCACTTAACAGACCTGTGAAGATAGTCATTATCGGTGCAGGCGGCACAGGAGGAAATGTAATTCCGCATCTATATCGGATTGCGTTTTCCTCTAACCGTCCTTGCAAGGTAATCATCTGCGACGGTGACATTGTGGAAAGAAAAAATCTCATAAGGCAGAATTTTGCCGAGTGCGACATAGGTGAAAACAAGGCACAGGTTATGGCAGAAAGGTATTCGGAGGTATTCGGTATAGAGACCGAATATATCCCCGACTACATAGAAAGCGAAGAGGAACTTTACGAGCTTCTTAACGTAAAAGGAAGCTACGGTAGCCCTAAACCCATCGGCATACTTATCGGTGCTGTGGATAACAACCGTTCAAGAGTTATGTGTAATAACGTCTTCAACAAGCTTGATGACATTATCTACATTGACTCAGGCAACGGTGAATTTACAGGACAGGTAGTGTGCGGCGTGAAAATGGGCGGTAAGGTATTAAGTAAGCCAGTTGCAAAGGTTTACCCTGATATACTTACCGATACCGAAAAATTCCCCTCCGAGATTTCCTGCGCCGAAAGAAGCGTATCTGCACCGCAGACTATTGCGGCTAATGTTTTCGCTTCTACGGCTGTGGCAAGTATGCTGTACTACCTTCTTATCGAAGGAAGTCTTGAAAACACAAGAGTTGCGTTTTCTTCAAGAAAACTCAGTCTCAGAAAGGTCGCATAATGAATGATTTTATTCTTACTCAAACAAAAGAGGTCGTAATGACCTTTGAAAAAACAGTGACGGTTACAACAGAAAAGCTTGAAACAGTAGATGCTCTCGGCAGAAAGCAGGTACAGAAGATTACCCACTCCGAACAGGTTGATTACCACGATAACGGAAATCACTTAAGGAGGGCTGCGTAATGTCTGAAAGCTATTATGCCATAGAAAAGTTTGCTGAAGCCGAAAGAAGTCTTGTAAGCATTATCGAGGCTATGCCGATCAAAAGGAAAGCCATTGATATTTACAAAGAAAAGAACAACGTACAAAGAGCAAAGGATACCTTTACCGAGCTTGAAAGCACAAAGCGAAAGCTGCTTGATACGGTTCGTGAATTAGGACTTCTTTTCTCCGAGTGCGATATGTCCGATGCTTCAGCTTTTGCAAACAAGCTCTACGGTGCGGTGAAGTCCTTTAACCTTTTGACTCCCGACTACACCAAGCTCATATCTGCTGTTGAAACACTTAGAAAGCAGATACCTAAAACCGAAACGGTTGATGCAACTCTCATAGGACGCCTTATGAACAATGTCAAGATGGGATACTATCCCACAGACATCTCTCACATCAAGATGATGAAAGATGCTCTCAAATTTCCCGAAAACAAGGTCAATATCTTTGATCCGTGCTGCGGATGCGGTCTTGCACTTGAAGCACTCGCTTTAGGTACAGACTCTGTAACCTACGGAACAGAGATTGACGAAGCAAGAGGAAAAGAGGCTGAAACACGGCTCGACCGTGTGGGCTTCGGCTCCTTCTTCCATTCGAGGATAAGTTCAGAAGCATTTCACGTACTCTTTCTTAACCCGCCGTACCTTAATGTAATCGGTGAAGGCGGCGTAAAGGCAAGAAGCGAGAAGCGTTTTCTTGTGGAAAGCATACATCATCTGATGCCGGGCGGTGTCATTATGTACATTGTTCCGTATTACAGACTGACCTATGACATTTGCCGTGTACTCTGCGATAACTTCAAAGATATATCGGTCTATCGGTTTCTTGACAGTGAGTTTTCAAAGTTCAAGCAGATAGTTGTATTCGGCATAAAAAAGAAAAAGGAAGACGGTTCGGATGAAGCAGAAAAGCTTTCGCAGTTTGCAATGCTTCCCGAAAGGATTCCGATGATTGATACGCTTGGTACCGAAATATACTCTGTTCCCGAAGTGGAGAAAAATGTGGAAGTTTTCAAAGGAGCGAACTTTAATTTAGGTGAGCTTCAGCGTCAGCTTGCAAAATCGAAGTCAATAAATATGTTCTTCGAAAAAAGCAAGATTGATGCCATAGAAAAACGACCGCTTTTACCTCTCAATATCGGTCAGGTTGGTTTAATTGGTGGTAGTGGTCTCATCAACGGCTATGTTGACTGTGACACACCCCATGTTATCAAGGGCAGAGTTATCAAGGAAGTAAAGAGGCGTGAAAACGAAGAGGAAGGCACTCTTACCGAAACGAGAGTGAACAGGATGCTGTTCAATATTCTCACACCGGAGGGAGTAAAACACCTTGCTTAGAAAGGAAATGAATTATGGAATACACATTAGATATCGGAAGTATGGTGTCGGCTCTTAAAAAGGCTGACAGCGAATCTTCAGTTCCAAAGTTTATCGAAACAGAGGGTGAAAAATACATCTATGATAATGTAATTGCAAAGTATATGTCAAAACAGCCGATATATGTCGGTGATATAGACTTTGATGCATTTGAAGAAGATGATATTACCACACTTATTGACGATAAAATGGAATTTGTTGACGGTCAAATCTGTACGCTCCACAACATTGTCAATACCTTTGCTGAAATGCCGGCTAAGGTGCTGACGACAAGAAAATATTTTTAGGGGGGACAAAATGAGACTTTCAACAGATGATTACTCAAGACAAATTCTTTTGCTTGTGTGCCTTGTTAAAGTTTACTACGATGCCGGAATACGTAATTTTGACCATTATTATGGAGATGAGATCTCGATTGATTACTATTACGATTTCGTAATGGAGGCAATTCAAAGTGCCGCACCAATTGTCATTTACGACGATAATCTTTATACCAAACATGGCTATGAAGAAGATAACGGTGAGGTGTATATCTGGGCATACAGTTCAAAGGAAATGCAGGAATATTTTCGCATCGCCCGAAAGCTTTACAGACTTGAGGGATGTAAAACCAAAGAGAACCCGTATATTGCTCATATCAAAGCAAAAGCTGAAAGCATACGCGGTTTTCACGCATACAATTTTGATTACTTTTACGGACATTTGCGTAAAGGTGCAAGACTTGAGGTGCTTTGGGGCTACGACTTCGATTGCGAAATACCTATGTGTCTGTGGATAGTAAGAACAATGGCGCTTATAAAAGAAGAACTTCCCATTCTCAAAGAGAAATACAGAAAGGCTCGCCGTGAAAAGCGTTGCCGTAAAGGAGGGCTTTGTCATGCGTCGTGAAGATGAGCTTGTTATCCGCATAAACAGTGAAGGAAAAATCTTCGTTGAAGACATTGAAGACGGAGTAAAAAAGTTTAAATCGGTAGAACCTGATGTGTTCTTAAAATGCGTCAAGGATTCCATAAGAACGGGACTTGTAACAAGTGGAATAATGCCCGAGGGCTCTTTCTTCTATGGTGCAGGTGACGGCGGAACTCAGAAGATATGTATCGAGTTTCCAAAAAGACGCTGTGACATAGTTTATGAAAAGACAGAGTACCACGACTTTCCGCTTCCAAGGTTAGTGTTCGGATTTTTAATAAGCAAAGGCAAGATAACAAATGTAAATCTCGGAGTTGTGGACGAAGGATTGCTTACACCGAAAAGTAAGATGTACATATATCCTTTCTCCAATGTCAGCGGTTTCAGATTGTGCTGTGGCGGTAACAAACTGCCAGAAATCAAATCGCTTCATCAGCTCACGGGAGTTATGCATTTTATTATGTCTATGCCCAACAACAACGACCACTACCGAAACGAGAGAACCAAATTCGATGTGGAGCTTCGACAGCTTTTTGAAACGCTCAAAAGTAAAGAACCAAAGGACTATTACTCCGATGTTCTTATCGCAAGCGGTAAAACACTACAGGATTTTGTAAACAGTTAATATAGGAGGAACAAACCATGAGGGAAAACAAATACTTTGAAGAATTCGGAAAACCTTTTCCAGCATCGGATGTAAGCTGGAGATTACAGTATGTAAATGAACAGAGAATGCAAGGTATAGCGGTACCGTATCTTGACGCAAGAGCTGTTGCAGACAGACTTGACGAGGTAGTGGGACAGAATCGCTGGAAGGACAGTTATACCCCCTGGCACGATTCGGTGTCAAATAAGAAAACAAAGTCCTCACAGCTCTGTACCATTTCTATCTATGATGACGAGCTGGGGCAGTGGATCGACAAGACAGACGGTGCTGAAGATAGCGACATTGAAGCCGTCAAAGGCGGATTGTCAGATGCATTTAAGCGTGCGGCAGTAAAATGGAACATCGGAAGATACCTCTATAGCTTTAACACTGTATGGGTAGCAGCCGAAGCAAGGGGTAACAGTTACGTTATCCCCGAATCCGAAAACGCAAAGCTTGAAAAGGCATACAACGATACCGTTGCGAGAATGTTCGGTACTCCTGCTCCAAAGCAGACGACAGATGCACCGAAAGGAACAACAACTACACCTCCACCTGCACAGAAGAAAGCGGAAACTCCGCCTCCTGCACCTGCAATTACACCTCCTCAGAACAACGGTGATGAAACCGCCGATGTTTACGAGGTTCGTAAGATAAACGTGCAGAACAATCAGAGTTCTATGCTTTTGTTCGGTAAGGGTAAACAGTTCCAGGCGTTTATGCAAGGAGCTGATGAACGTTTGAAGGTGGGAACGAGAATTAAGAACGTAAACGCAGGCAGAGGTCAGAACTCTTACGGCACATACGCTATTCTCAATTCCTACGACATTGCGGCATAAGTGAGGTGCGGTTATGAAAAGGATAAATAAATTTTGTATTATCACTGTTAAAATGGCAGGATTCAAGAAGTTTAAGGATGAAGCGATTCTTGATTTTGACCGCTTTACCTGTATATCAGGCGGAAACGGTCAGGGCAAAAGTACAATAGCAGATGCCATTGCATACGCTTTCTGCGGCACACCATTCTGGGGAGAAAAGAGCTGTGACAGGCTTCTCAACTCGGAAAGCCGTGAAATGTATGTAGAAGTACAGTTTGTAGATGAAAACGGCGAGATACACACCCTTTCAAGAAGACGAAGCGGCAGTAATACAACTATTGTCTTTGACACGATGAATATCCGTCAGACAGATGTTGTAGAGCTGTTTGCAGAAAAGGATATATTCCTTTCGCTTCTTAACCCCATATACTTCATCGAGAAGATTGCCGAGGACGGCAGAGAGTTTTTACAGAAGCTTGTCCCGGTGGTGGAGCAAAAGGATGTACTTGCACAAATGAGTGAAAGCACCCGTACACTCCTTGAGGGTGAAAGTCTCCTAGATCCCGAATACTTCGCAAAGAAAAGACGTGAGGTATTAAAGGAAATCGAGGAAACAGCAGTTTACCTTGAGGGACAGCGTGATGTACTTCAAAGGCAGTATGACGAAACTGTAGCAAAGCTTGATGATATTGTTTCTAAAGGAAATGATATTGTCAGCCGTAAGCAGGCTCTTGAAGAAAAGCAGTTCGAAGGAATAGATGTTGAGGCATTAAAGGCAAAACAAGCCACTATTGCCGAAGCACTTTCTGATGATAAGCGAAAGCGTCTTCTTGAACGGCAGGCAGAAGCTGTGCACAGACAGTATGTTTCCAAATTCACCGAGGAGATTGCAAAGATCAATGCTGAGATTGCCGCACTTTCGGCACAGTGTCAGAAGATAATTGCAAGAGCCAAAGGTGTTAAGATTGGAGATACTTGTCCAACCTGTCATACGGTTGTAACAGAGGAAAACTGCAGGACTATCGCTATGGGCTTAAAGGCTGAGTACGACGATATTCGTGCCAAAGGTCAGAGTGCTGTGTCGGCAAGAGACGAGCTTGTGGCACTTGATAAAAAGAGTGCTGAAAAGTTCGAGGAATTCAGACAGGCAGACCTTGCAAGAATTGAAGCAGACCTTGTGGCTCTCGGCAGTGCTGACGTTACCGAAATTGCAATGCTTGAGGACAGAATCAAGTACGGAAATCTATCTCCCGAAGAATATGCACAGCTTAAAGAACTTATTAAGCAGGCTGAAGCCTATGCAAATGAAGTAAAGGTGCTTTACGAAGCAAATGATATACCCGAAAAGATAAAGGCGATAAACAAACAGCTTGAGGAATGTGCAACAAAGAAGGAAGAGCTTTCAAGACTCATTGCCGCTGTGGGTGAATACTCGGCAAAGAAAGCGGAGATAACCCTGCAGAGCTTACAGATGAACCGTGCGTCCATCAAGCTCTTTGACGTTGTTAAATCTACAGGTGAAGTTAAAAACACCTTCCGTTTCACTTATGACGGCAAGGACTACCGCTGGTTGTCTACTTCCGAGAAAATCAAGGCAGGACTTGAAGTATCGGCACTGCTCGAAAGACTTACGGGGCTTGTTTACCCGAAGTACATAGACAATGCCGAATGCATTACCACCAAGCTTGATCCCGTAAACGGTCAGGTTATTCTTGCTTATGCAAGAAACGTGGCTCTCACGGCAACCTATCCGTTAAGACAGAGAGCACAGGCACAGGAAAAGGTGGCAGCGTGAAAACTAACTTTCTTCTAATTCGAACTTTAGTGATTTCACGCCTGAAAAATCCGTTGGATTTTTCCCAACCTTTGAATAGGAGGGTAATATGAACACTTTCAAGTACGATAGCTTTGATATTGTGGAAGTTGCGGAAAAGTGCGGTATATACTTTCACCCCATACAGAGAAACGACGTAGAGCTTAAAGCCTTGTGTCCCTTCTGCAGCGATACAAAGTACCATTTGGGACTTAATCGGCAGAAAGACAGGTTCAACTGTTTTAAGTGCAAGGCTAAAGGTAACAGTGTATCTTTATTTGCACAGATGAACGGTATATCAAACAAAGAGGCATACACCATACTCAAAAGCAAACAGGAAACGCTTGAAACCAAGACTCTGTACTTTCGTGTTGAGGAAGAAACTCCCATCCGTTCTATTGAGGAAAGACACGATATTTACTATGAGTTTTTAAGTCTACTTCGCTTAAACCGAAATCATCTTATGAATCTTGAGAACAGAGGACTTAACTTCGGACATATACATCAGTTTATGTACCGCAGTATTCCTACGGACAATGTATTCAGACGAGAGGTGCTTGAAGCACTTGCATCAAAGTACAATATGGTCGGTATTCCGGGGTTCTGGTACGATGATAAGGGCGACCTTCAGATGTTCTACAAAAAGCTCGGCGGCATATTTATCCCCGTGTGTGATAAGGACGGCTACATTCAGGGCTTACAGATGAGACTTGATGTGCCGCCCGGTTCCGATGAAAAGAAGTTTCGCTGGTTCTCCAGCAAGCATTTCAAGGACGGAACGGGTGCAAGGTCCTGGATACACGTTGTGGGAGATACTACCGCAAGAGAAGCGTGTTTGACTGAGGGAGCGATGAAGGCGGACGTGACAAGTGTACTTTCTGACGGCAGACTTTTTATTGCAGTTCCGGGAGTAAACGCCATTGAGTATTTACCGAATACGCTTCGTGAGCTTGGCATTACAAAGGTATATGAAGCCTTTGATATGGATAAGCGTTCAAAGCCGGAGGTAAAGCAGGCGTTAATTACTCTTCGCAACACCTTAAGCGATATGGGAGTTGAGTGCGTCAGCTGTTCGTGGAATCCGAAATACAAGGGTATGGATGATTACATCCTTGCTAAAACAATGAGTATGCAGCAGGTACCCCTTGCTGCGTGATAAGGAGATAAAACGATATGAATAATACAATGAATCAGTTTATGGCTATACACACAGACGATGAAAAAAACGGCGACATTCTCGGCAAGTATATGTACTATTCCTTGCCGAAGCTTATCATCAAAGCGGAGCGTGTCCGTGAGATTTGTGAGCAGATTGGCTTTCCCGTAACGGTAAACGAGAACATTTCGGTAACAGACGCTTTCAGAAGTGCCACGGGCGAGATACACGACAGAATTGAAGAGCCTTATGGTTCGGAGATCAAAGTCTGCCGTATCTACTGCCGTGACAACAAGAGAGTTGGAGCCGACGTGCTTTCCCGTGAGCTTGTAGAGGAAACCCTGTATGAAACTACAAACACATACAGAAAGCTTGCAAATATCACTCTTGACAAGTCCTCCGGTGAGATGGTGTTATCGGATGTTGACTATTCCTCCGACAGAAATATCCTCGGTTACTTTGAACAGGCTGAAAGACTTTTTAAGCTTTATCAGGACTGTATCGGCAACCGCAGTATTGAGACTATGGCAGAAAAGTACATTACCGATATGCACGCAATAAGCATCTCGGCAAGAGGTCATCACTACTTTATCCCAAAGGCGTATATGCACGGCATATCACTCCTTGAGGACTTTATGGAGCTTATAGGAAATGAAAATCTCTTTACCTATTCTACGGGCAGAGATTCAAAGTACATAAGCATCAATTCCATGTATGTAGCGGATGATGCAAAGCAGAGAGGAAAAATGTCCCGTGAGTTTTATCAAGATATGGGAAGAGAGATTGCGGAATATCAAAGCCGTATTCTTCGCCTCATTCAAAGCGGCAACAGCAGTCAGAAAATTCTTGACCGTTGGGAATTAAAGATTCAAGCCCTTGAAGCTAAAAAGCGTGAATACGAGGATATTCTGAAGCAGGATTTATCTGGAGTAGACGAAGAATTTACAATGCTTCGTGATATGTGCAACCAGTTCAAGATGAGCGTTCGCAGATCACAGGTATTCGGAGCTGCCGCCGCATAAATCTTCTCTTAAAGAAAAACGGAGGGTGCAGATCTTTTCTGCATCCTCTGCCTATATCGGAGGTGTATATGAAAGGTACTATGCAGATAAGCAAGCTGAAGAAAAAGGCTGCTTACTACTATGTAAAGGATTACGACGAAAAGTGCGGTGGAGATTTTGTCTTCTTCATCGAACCGTTTCCCGGCACAGAAGACGATTACTTTTACTATGTAAGACGGCTTGATAACGGAAAGATAGAAATTGAGGGCGAAGGATATATAACAACCAAAGAACATCTTGCCTCACACATACAAAGTGCGAAAAAGACACTCTACGGTCGTAGCCCCGCGTACTATTGGCGTAATGACAAAAACGAAGTAATAGAAAAAACATATTATTGAAAGGACTAAAAACTATGGATACAAAAATTCGACCTGTTGGCAGAATAGATTATCTCGATACAAAGGGAAACGTCGGAGAAAGGTTTTATTGTTTTAACGAAGAGGACTTTCTCAGAACTGTAAAAGAAGACAATTACCACGGTGTTCCGATGGTTGTCAATGTTTACAGCGATAAGAACGGTAAGACACTTCCACTTGACTTTGTACTGGGTTTCGATCCGCCCGTGCAGGGTTTTCACATCATTGATTACAACGATATGGAAAAGGTATTTGTCGAGCCGAGATGTAAGGTATATTCACTTACCGAGCATTGGTCAAACGACGGTGAAAACGGAATGTCAACACAGCTCTTTCTTGACAAGGACGATGCTGCAAGAGAGTTTAATACACAGCTTGCAACAGAAAAGAAAAGCGGTCTTATTGCAGACTGGCTGAATAATCCCGAGCTTGTGATTGATGCCTCAATGTCAGAATACGAATGTTACATTGACGGAAGACACAGCGAGTATCACTATTCCATAAGAATTGAGGAAAAAGAATTACATTTAGGAGGACAAAAGCTTGTTAAAGGTACGGACCGTCTTGCAGCATAGTGCGGTAACGGAGGAGGTCTCATAATGAAATACTTATTAAAAGACTTACTTACATTCCGAACCGGACGCATTGTTAATATGACGGTCTGGGACTCCTTTGACGGTAAGGTAAAAATCATAAAAAACAGGTGTTACAAATGGCTGATTGAAGTAATTGACGTCAGTATGTGTTATTCGTGTCAAAGACAACTTAAGCCCGGAGAAAGAATGTGGGTTTATCGCAAAGAGTTGTTCAGAGATGAAGGCAAATACAAACCAAAGCATAGAAAGAAGAAAAATACTTCTTTTGATGACGAAGATCTGCCGTTTTGACATTACAAGGAGGCAAATATGAGAAACTATTCTCTTAAAACACTTGAGAAAATGCGTGAGAAAGCATACGAAAAGTATTGCAAAGAAACAGTAAAGCCCCACGGAAATTGGGGCGATGGAATGCGGCTGTCAAAGCTTCCGTCTCTTTCGGCTTGGGAAAAAGCACGAACGAGGCTTGCGGAGCTTGACGAAGCAATTGCTAAAAAGAAAGCGGAGGAGAAAAATGGCTGAAAACAACAAAGATTTTACTTGTTACTACATAGGGCAGAAATATGACAAGGTCATGCCCGGCGACGGAGCTGTATTTGAGCTTGGCGGTGACAATGGGTTCATAAATATTGGATTTACGAATATGACCGACGAAGAAATTGCCGCAATTCACAACGGCAAGCTGGATATTCATTTGAGCGTCATCGAAGGACTTGTATTTATTACGGCAAGCTTCGGTGACCAGCTTATACTTGATATGCCTTTCAACGCAGGTCTTTATCCCGAATTTAATATTGAAGATCCTGCACCTAATGGTTATACGGTACCGATTATCGCTGTTGATAACAAGGATAATATCATAAGGGCACTTCGTGTCGTAGGTTTTGATCCTGAGTTCAGTTCAAAGCTTTATTCCTTTGCAAAAAAGCAGTGGGAAGAAAGAATAGAGAACTTTGACGAAAGGCTTCAAAGCGTATACGACAGATACAACCCGAGGGATATTATTAAATTCGCTATTATGAAAAACAACGTGGAGGTCAAAATATGAAAATACAGGAATGCGTTTTTGATAAAATCGAAGATGCTTACAACGAGTTCAAAGAGGAAATGCTGAAGAAGGATCCCGAAGAGATTTTCGAGAAGGCTTATAAGATATCCATTATTACGGAAATCTTCGATATACTTTTCGATTCTTACGAGTTCACACCGCACGAGGCTGAAATCGTACTTGAGTTCAAGGGTAATATTCTTGAACAAGTTTATGATGAATGGCTCAAGAGCGACAACGGAATCCGCGAGGATGTGGAACAGAGTATCGATAAGACTTTCGTACTTCTTGGGCAGGTGGTTGCACGGTATGCGTCATAATGAAACTGTAATGCTACCTATAAATGAACTTATGGACTTTGAGGCACAGCCCTTTAAGGTGCTTGACGACGACTCTATGTACGAGCTTGCCGAAAGCATCAAGAACGTGGGTGTCCTTGTTCCAATCATTGTAAGGCAGCAAAATGGAAGATATGAGATTATTTCCGGTCATCGAAGAAAAAGAGCTTGTATCATTGCAGGAATTGATACAATTCCCGCGACTGTTATGGAGCTTGACGACGATGAAGCGGCAATAATGCTTGTTGACAGCAATCTACAGCGTGAAAATCTTCTGCCGAGCGAAAAGGCGTATGCTTATAAGCTCAAGCTTGATGCTATTAAGCATCAGGGAAGCAAAAATGAGTGGGAAGATGATACATTAACGGAAAGTGCTGACTATGTTGGTTTAGACACCAACAAAAGCGGACGCCAAATTCGTAGATATATCAGATTGACAGAACTCATTTATCCCCTGCTCGACAAGGTAGATGTAAAAATCATACCTGTAATGGCTGGAGCTGAGATTTCACATCTTAATGTAAAACTTCAAGTTACCTTGAATGACCAAATAGAGTTTTTCGACTGTAAACTTAATATAAAACAAGCGGAGCAGTTAAAACGGCTCTATCTAGACGGAGAACTTGATGAACGGACAATAAAAACTATCTTGACTACTCAAGATAAAAATACTATGGTATCTATTGATTGCACCAAGTTGCGTAAATATTTTCCAAAGCACTATACCGCAAAACAATGCGAAACAGCTATGTGGGAAATACTTGACGACTGGTTTGCAAGACAAAGTGCCTAACCATTAACACGGGCAAGCGTTCTGAACGAACGCTTGCTTTTTTTATTGAAAGGCAAGCATAGTAAAAACCAATAACCATAATTTAATAAAATGTTGTTGGCTTATAAACAATAATGTGATATAATATATAAAAAGGGTCCTAAAACCACAAGCCTATAAACACCCACAAAAAACGCCCTTGAAAAACCAATTGACAAGGAAGAGAATATCGACAAAATTACCACCGAAATAATAGAATAACACAATGTAATCACAAAGTACGGATGGTATGGATAACATACCCACCGTACTTTTTTATATATAAATCTTGATAAAAAGGAATGGGTTTTTTAATCGCCGGATGCGGCTGAAATAAACATTTTATTGGATTATTATATTACATATTACATTTCTAAATCATTTTGACACCTCATAATTTCCATAATATCCCTTACAGTTCTAAAAATGCTTATGATAGGCATTCAAATTATCGACAATATTTGATAAAATATATAGACAGGAAGTGATTTTGTGGATTATGAAGAAATGGGACACAAATTAAAAATAGAGCGAATAAAACTTAACTACAAACAAGAATACCTCGCAGAGAAAATTGGTGTCCAACAAAAGTACATATCAAAAATAGAGCACGGTGGTGCAAAGCCCGAATTTGCAAAAGTGTCTGAACTTGCAAATATACTCGGCGTTTCTCTTGACTATCTCGCAGGCCAGGAACGAGTCATTACAGACGATTATTTAATAAACACGATAAATATTCGCTTACAGCTTTTATCGAACATAGAAAAAACAATTCTTTTGGAGGCAGTTGAATATTACATACAAAATATAAAGGATAAATCCGTTGCAAAACAGTAAAGGAGTGAGAGCCTTGAAAGTTGTACTCAAAGACGAATTATACGATTTAGTAGCTTCAGCATATTCGGTCATGGGTGCATTTTGATTTATCCCAGATAATATTCCGTATATACAAGCACTATGGCAGAAAATGCTATAGTGCTTTTTGGTTTTATACACGGGGTATTGCCTATGACATATCGATGCCGACAATGCTTTTATATTTATGATTTGATTTTTAAGGACGATAAGAATTCCGTTCGTGGGATTCCTATTGTCCTTTTTAATTCTTACTATATTCGCGGTCCTCCCGCTTCGTTAGTTGTAAATCCAAGCAAAAAACGATGCAGGAGGAATTTTTATAAAAAATTTTTTTGAAAGTTTGCCAAAACAGTGTTTTCAAAACGGGATAATGAGCGAAAGGGGAAAGAATAACCGCCTTGCGGGAACGGAAGGAGGTGATCTTCGATTGGACCTCACTTCTTCCCAAAAGCAAACCATCAGACATCAATTTGACTGCTTTTGCAAAAAAATACTTCGCGAAGAAAAAGTTGACTTTCAGCGTAAAATGAGTTCTCAGATGAATCGGGAAATCTTGTTTTGTGAAATGTCACAAAAGCAAATTGATGAACTTCGGGTGACGGACAAATATCCCTCGGATATGAATATATTCACGGTCTTGGATTTTGAAATAGGCGTCGAAAACGACTTGCTCGCTGAGGCGTTAAAAACTCTTTCTTCGACCAGTAGGGATATAGTTTTGCTCTCATATTTTATGGATCTTAGTGATACAGAAATAGCCGAGATGCTTAACATTGTTCGCAGAACAGTTCAGTATAGGCGGAAAAGTTCGCTAAACAAGTTGAAAAAGCATATGGAGGAATCGGAATGAAAAAGCAAAGAGATTTACTTCCTTTTCATATCATAGCTGCAGAAGTCGGAGGC
>JAZRKT010000020.1:0-42888 GCA_045646465.1 Eubacteriales bacterium
CAAAGAACTTCTTTATGCTTTTGGAATTAAATTTAAATTCCGCCATATAATTCTCCTTTCTTTTAACATCGTAAATGATAATTTACAGCAGATGGCATATGAGACCTATATGCACACCTTTTATGGCAGAGCAACCAATGGAAAGCTCGGTGATATCACAGTTGAAAACGAAAAATCTTCCGTACAAGTTGGTGAAGCAAAAGAGGCAACCGGTAAATATCCTTTTTTTACAAGCGGTGATGCTATTTTACGCTGGAATAATGCAATTGTTTCCGGAAGAAACTGTTTCTTGAACACAGGCGGAAATGCAGGCGTAAAGTTTTATGTTGGTGATGCTGCATATTCTACCGATACATGGTGTATTACCGGAAAAAATAATTTTTCGGATTACATCTATTTGTTGTTAGAAAGCATTAAACCCGAGTTAAATCTTAAATTTTTCCAAGGAACTGGTCTGAAACATTTGCAAAAGCCTCTTTTGAGAGATAAGCCGATCTATATTCCAACGGAATGCGAGCTAAAAGCCTTTAATGATGCTGTTCAGCCGTGGATGACTATGATTTCTGATAATGTACGTCAAAATCAAGAGTTAATTTCACTACGTGATTGGCTGCTTCCGATGTTAATGAACGGCCAAGCCACCATTAGCGACTAAGCAGCTAAATTATCATTTATAAAACAAACAACGTCCACCAGTGGCGGGCGTTTAACCGGAGAAACTGCCACTGATGTCGTTCTCTTATATTATTAAAAAAGGAGAAACGACAATGAAAGAACAACTAATTACTGAGGTACAGCAGCAGATGTTGCCATACCTCAACAATGAACAATTACATAAGTTGCGCTCAGCAATGGAACGTTGCTTACGTGACATGGAACTCACTGCAGTAGAACAAGTAAAAAATGAAGAACAGAGCGATATGGTTACTGCGTTTATTGCTGCGAAGCGCATTGAAGGATGCTCCGAAAAGTCGCTGTCTTATTATCGTAAAACAATAGTAGCGATGCTCGATACAATTGGTAAGATTCCGCAGAGAATTACAACAGATGAGATTCGGCAATATCTGATGAATTATCAGATGGAGCGCCAATCCAGCAAGGTCACCATCGATAATATCCGTCGAATACTTGCCACCTTTTATTCGTGGTTGGAAGATGAAGATTATATCGTTAAAAGTCCTGTCAGAAGGATACATAAAGTAAAAACAGCAAAGGTTATCAAGGAGACATATTCTGATGAGGCGCTGGAACAGATGCGTGATAACTGTGATTCCTTGCGTGATTTGGCAATCATAGATTTGTTAGCATCGTCCGGAATGCGTGTGGGAGAATTGGTGGCACTTAACCGCGATGATATTAATTTCCATGAGCGAGAGTGTGTAGTGTTCGGCAAAGGAAGTAAACAGCGCTTGGTATATTTTGATGCCAGAACAAAAATACACTTGCAGAATTACTTGGATAACCGAACCGATAAAAATTCTGCTTTGTTTGTAACATTGAGGGCACCGTATAAACGCTTACAAATTGGTGGAGTAGAAACGCGATTGCGGGAACTAGGCCGGCGACTATCAATAACTAAAGTGCATCCGCATAAATTCAGGCGTACGCTGGCGACGTCTGCAATAGACAAAGGTATGCCGATCGAGCAGGTACAACAGCTCCTCGGTCATCAAAAAATAGACACAACCATGCACTATGCCATGGTGAAACAGCAAAATGTAAAATTGGCGCATAGAAAGTATATTGGGTAGAGGTGAAAATATGTACTCTAAAACACGAATGGATAACATACTAGAATTACATAGAGGATATGATTTGCCAGAGCGGGAGCGTAGGGACGGTTCTGTTCCTGTTATCAGTTCTTCTGGATATTCTGGCACACATAATATCGCTAAGTGCTTCGGTGAAAATGTTATAACAGGACGATATGGAACAATCGGTGAAGTGTTTTACCACAATGGTGATTGTTGGCCGTTAAATACGGCCTTGTATGTTAGTGATTTTAAAAACAATCATCCTATGTACGTTTACTATTTGCTCAAATATGTTTTGAAGATTGCTGTTGATGGGAAGGACAAAAGCACAGTACCAGGTGTTGATAGGAACGTTTTACACCAACTGAAAGTTCCCTTTTGTAGCGATAAAAAAGAACAGTACAATATTGTTTTATTATTAGAAACGATAGATGAAAAAATAGAATTAAATACTGCTATAAATGATAATTTAGCTGCTTAGTCACCAATAGTGGCTTGGCCGTTCATTAACATCGGCAGCAGCCAATCACGGACTTGAACTAATTTTTCATTCTCATTGGATATTTGTTCTTGCATATACACCAAAGAATTTAATTGCTGCAGGTATAATTCATTATCTGGGATAAATAAAGGGATATTTTCTACGTCACCTTTTGTAATGAATTTCACAATTGATCCTGCCGATGCCGATTTGAAAGAATTAATTCTATACAGGCTGGCTAAATATAAAAGTGCATAATATTTATCTGGTGGTGTAAGGACATATGTTCGTTGATATGCATTAAATCTTCCGGTATAATGCTTTACATTAAAATCACCGTTCCCCGCAATAAGTATCGATGCAGAATCAAAAGCGGATTCGTCACATTTTAGCGGTGTAGTTGAACACGTAAAAAACTTATATTCACCATTAGGAGTTGAAAAATTAGCGTCCTCCTTGCCGGTGATGACTTCAGTTATGTCTTTTGCAATGACGTTTCGTCCGGAAATTCGTTTTTTTTCGGCACCAACCATCATTGTTTCATAGATCGTGAGCATTTGCTGCTGTAAATTATCATTTACGATGTTAAAAGAAAGGAGAATTATATGGCGGAATTTAAATTTAATTCCAAAAGCATAAAGAAGTTCTTTGACGGAAACGAAAGAAATACTTTAACAGCATATCATTATACATCTCCGGGGGCTTTTCACGCTATCATAAATGAGGGAGTTGTTAGATTTTCGGATATTAGGTATATGAACGATAAATCAGAAATGGTTTACGCGGTGAAGATTTTACTTGATTTTCTTGATGAGCATCCTAACGAGTATCTTTTTGTACGTGATGTTTTAGATACATTAATAGGAACTAATAATTTTTCAGATATACAAGAACTCAACGTAACGAATGTTGTATTTAACGACATTCCAAATTTTGAGTATATGGCAACCCGAAATTTTCTATTTTGTTTATCAACAGAAAAAGATTCTTTAAATATGTGGAATTACTATGTACAAAATGGGCATTATGAAGGGTTTAATATTGGGTTCAACTTAAATGAGTTAATCAGAACATTTGATACTTCGGCGGACAAAGTAAAAGAAGGATTTTTTGTATATTATGGAAGGGTAATTTACAATAGAGATAAACAGTTTGAGGCTATCAAAGAAATCGTTGACAAAATTGAACACATGAACAATCAAGCAATAAAACCTATTATTCCGTTTGCTGCGTTAACATTAAGAAATGAAATAGAATCAAAGGGGCTATTTATTAAACATCCGGAGTTTTCTTCTGAACACGAGTATCGCATTGTTGTTCATATTGCGGAACAGCGTATTCCACATTCTTTGGATGAGGCACAAAAATATTTTGGAGAAAATAATAAAATGATAGTGGAAGATTTTTGTGTAAAAAATGGCCTTGTTGTTCCTTTTTTAAAAGTGAAAATTCCCACCAGCTCCATTGCAAAAGTTACAATATCTCCAATTGCAGAATTTGAGTTGGCATCGAAGGGAACAAAAGAGTTTTTACATATAAAAGGATTCAGCAAAGCTGAGATTGTACCCTCAAAAATACCGATTAGATTTTAAGAAGGAGATAGAAATGAGTAATAGAGGAGTAATTTATATACTTACAAATCCGTCATTCCCAGAATATGTTAAAATCGGCTATGCGGATGATATGAAATCAAGGCTTGCACAGCTTAATCGCAGCGAATGTACGCCATTTGCTTTCCGTGTATATGCTACATACGAGGTTGACAGTAGGCTGACTGACATGAAGATTCACGATATTATTGATAAGTTGAATCCAAATCTTCGTGCTATAGATAATGTGGAGGGCAAAAAGCGTGTTCGTGAGTTTTATGCAATGTCTGCAGAGGATGCATATGAGCTTTTTGAGGCCATGGCGGAAATACATGGTACAACAAGCAAACTTAAAAAATATAATTTGACGAAAGCTCAGGCAGCAGACGAAACGGCGGCACAGGAGATTAAAGAAGAAGCAAGACAGAAGGCGAAATCTTTTACATTCTCCTCGTGTGATATCACCGTTGGAGAAACTGTAGAATTTTTCAACAGCAATAACCCTAACAACGGTGCGTCAGCAGTTGTAATTGATGACAAGCATGTTCAATACAATGGCGAGACATGGACATTATCATCTCTTGCCAAAGAACTTTTAGGAACAACGGCAAGCACGCCGGGCCCCGATTATTTTGTATATAAGGGTAAAAAAATCAATGACATTCGCAGAGAAAAAGGTATAATTAATTTTTAATTTAAACAAGTGAGATATTTGTCTCGCTTTGAAGTAAAAAGAGGTGTGGCATATGAAGCGCGGAGATATTATTAGATATGTTGATATGACAATTGAAGAAGGCTTCTCAATTCAGAGAGGGATGAATTTCAATATAGCAAACAAAAACTATGGAATCATCCTTATGAGTGTGCGCCCAAATGCGCCATATGCAGACCGGGTTGAAGATGATGGAACAACCATAATTTACGAAGGGCACGATGTTCAAAAGAATTTTGTGCCAGCAGGAAAAGACCCAAAAGAAGTTGATCAGCCAATGGCACTTCCATCTGGAGCACTAACTGAGAATGGAAAATTCTATGAGGCGGCAAAGGGTTACCAAAGCGGCAAATCACCAAAATCAATTAAGGTGTACGAAAAAATCAAAGATGGTGTTTGGTCATATAATGGATACTTTAATTTGACAGATGCATGGACAGAGGATGCTGATGGTAGAAGCGTGTTCAAGTTTCGATTAGAGATGATTGAAGACGCAGAGGACAACACAGTAACCCAAGAAAAACCGTCAGTGTTGGAGCAGGAACACAATCGTCTGATTCCGACAAGTGTAAAGGTAGAAGTGTACAAGCGTGATAAAGGGCAGTGTGTATATTGCGGCTCAAAAACAAATTTGCACTACGACCATATACTTCCGTTTTCAAAAGGTGGCTCATCAACTACAGCAGCAAACATCCAGCTGCTTTGTGCTACTTGTAATTTGAGAAAGCATGACAACATTGAATAGCATAAAAATAATAAGAAGCAATCATCCTGTCACTGTGAGTGGATGGATATTTGAAGGAAATAGGAATCACACAATTATAAGCAAAAGGAAGAAGCGTAATGGTTGATATTATAAATATATCTGCGTTATTAAAAATGAATCTTGCACTGCCAAACTATCAGCGTCCGTATAAGTGGACGTATAAAAACATGGTAGACTTGCTAGGTGATTTGAGTGATGCGGTAATGAATTCAGAAAAATATGATAACTTCAAGTATCGTGTCGGAACTATCATTTTACACGAGGTATCAGATGGCGCTGAAAAACGGTATGATATTGTTGATGGACAGCAGCGAGCGCTTTCTTTGGCACTTATAATGTTGGCAATTGATAACAACTTCACTTGCCCGCTTTTGGAAAACAGCTACTTCAGTAATAAGATTACGCAAGCAAATTTGCATAACAATTTTGTTGTTGCTCGAGATTATCTTATGAATGATAAATCTCTTTCTGCAAAAATGCTGAAAGCTTTAAGCGGTACAGTAGAGGTGGTAGTTGTTTGCGTTGATAAAGTGACAGAGGCCTTCCAGTTATTCGATTCACAAAACACCAGAGGCCGCGCGCTGGACCCACACGATTTGCTTAAAGCATATCATTTGCGCGAAATGAGAGAGTATCCTTATGAAATGCGCCATGCTGTTACAAAATGGGAATCCGTAGAATCAAAAGCAATAAGAGAGATTTTTGCGCTGTATCTTTTTCCGATTAAAAATTGGTCGTCAGGAAAAAAGAGCTATTCATTTACAGCAAAGGATATAGATTGTTACAAAGGTATATCAGAGTACTCATCTTATACGTATGCTAAAAGAGCAAATAACGCTATGCCGTATTTCCAGATTACTGCACCCTTTTTGGCAGGAGGCAACTTCTTTGAGATGGTGGCGCACTATCTGGAGTTGTTATCCGATATAAAGACTGAAATCGGAACGAAAAAAGAGTTCAAAGTTCTCAGAGAGATTATAGATAATAAGGAATATAAATCTGCAGGATTTAGCTATGCAACAAATCTATTTTATTGTGCTTTGCTTTGTTATTATGATAAATTTCGCAATTTTGACGAACGTGCGGTTAAAAAGCTTTTTACATGGGCATTTATGTTGCGTGTTGATTTGGAAAACCTTGGATTCGACAGCGTCAATAAGTATGCAGTCGGTGAAGAATCCAGGTATTCGAATTCCATAAAACTATTTTCGATTATTGCTGATGTGCGATTGCATAGTGAAATAGCAAATATTCCGCTCAATATACTTAGGATCCCAGATGCCGCAAGCGTATCAAAATGGGATGATTTATATACAGCCCTTAAAAATTTGAACGGGATAGGAGGTGCGTCAAATGAGTGATATGATAAAAGAATTAGCTATCATAGATGAAGAATGCAACACGCTGTTCGATTTTGATGCGCAGTATATAGTCCCGTTGTATCAAAGAGCTTATGCGTGGGAAGAAAAAGAAATAGTTCAACTTATTCACGACATCTACTATATGGAGCAAGACGATAGTGGAAAGTATTATTTAGGTTCATTGATTGTTTCGCGAAGTGACGATGAGTATGAGGTTATCGATGGTCAGCAGCGACTCACGACATTATTTATCATTTTGAAATGCTTGTGTGACAAAGGAGCTTTGTCACATGTTGTTTCCAATACATTACGTTTTTCCTGTCGCGACAAGTCTAACTACACGCTGAAAAACTTGTTTCATCTTATTGAAGATGCCAAAATTGAAGAAAATATATGCGCAGGCAGAGATATTGTTCTTGGCGAGATGAATAAGGCGGATTTTTCTGTTGAGTGCTTTGTTGATCATTTGAAAAAAGTTGTTTTGTATAGAATAGAAGTTCCGGAGAATACAGACCTTAACCGTTATTTCGAGATAATGAATACTCGTGGGGAACAGCTTGAGCAACATGACATATTAAAAGCCTCTTTAATGAGTTTCCTTACTGATAGCTTGGAAAAAGCATGGTTTGCTGATATCTGGGACGCATGTAGCGATATGACCGGTTATGTACAAATGCACTTTGACGTAAAAGCAAGAGAAAAACTGTTTGGAGGCAGATGGGATGAGTTACCTTCATTTGTGAGCTTATCCGATTTAGGTAGTGAAAGAAACGATAACAGTGGTAAAAGCGTTAAAATTCATCAAATTATCAGAGATGATTTTCAGGTAGAGCGTTTTGACGGTACAGACGACAATAGTGACAGAATACGATTTGAAAGTATTATTGAATTTCCGTATTTTTTACTGCATGTTTTGAAAGTTTTTGCGGCTACTAAAAACATTTCCAATTATGATGATGGAACTTTAATAGATGAGTTGCTCGATGATAAAAAACTAACGCAATCCTTTGAGAGGGTTATTAACAATGGAAAGATGAATGGCTACGCCATCATAGAGCAGCGAGAGGAATTCGCTCGTGAGTTTGTAAAGTGTATGCTTCAGTGCCGATATCTGTTCGATAAATACATATTGAAGCGTGAATATGTAAATGAGGATTCCGAGGGCAAATGGAGCATTAAAGAATTAAAGGTGTCTGGACAGCAGAGTAAGAAAAAAGCGTATTATGTGGACTCTCAACTCAAAAGCAAATGGGAGCATACATCCTCCGCAAAAGGACGAGACAGGAATAATGTTATGTTGCAGTCTTGCTTCAGGGTATCATACACATCACCTAAAATTATGCACTGGATTACAGAACTCTTGATTTGGTTGAATAAAGATGAATTTATCAATTTGGATTACCTTGGTCAATTTGAATCGGTGAGCGAAAATATTGCAAGACGAGCCGTTAAAAAAGACTTTCTGGATAAGTGCAAGGAAAAAGTGCCTGCTGTGTATAATTTTGGAGTGGACACACCCCATGTTGTTTTCAATTATTTAGATTATTTGCTTTGGAAGGAAACTGATGAGGAATTCACCTTTGAATTTAGAAATTCGGTGGAGCATTGGTACCCACAACATCCTTCCGAAGGAACGTTCGAGCAGTGGACACATGAACAGGGTGTAGATAATTTTGGAAACCTTTGCATTATACAAAGAAGTGTAAATTCGAAATTTTCAAACATGTCTCCTGAAGCAAAAAAGAGTACGTTTGAAGATATGATAAAAAAAGGAAGCTTAAAATTGCGTCGTATGGCAGAGCTTACGAACAGTCAGAACGGTAAAAGCGCCAGCACCATTTGGCGTGAAGGATTATATTTGCAACATGAAAAGGAAATGATTGATAAATTGATATCTGCGTGTGAGATATAATTGATTTGCTACTTAATTGCTAACAAACGATATTTCATCTGGACTTTGCTGAGTTTATGTGGTATTGTTTGTCCCACCAAAGGAGGTGGGAATAATGCAAAGTATTATTGAAGAACTATATTATGGCAATGTGTTACCGTTTGAAAGGCGGATGCCAAAGTGTGGTGAATATTCACACATCATGAAGCTGTTAACGCGTAACGAGGAGGAGCTTCTAAAAACGTTGACAGAGGCGCAGAAGGAAGCATTTGAGAAGTTCAAGGCGAATCTTGCGGAGCTTAACGGAATTGATGAGGCGACAACCTTTGTCATCGGATTCAAACTGGGAGTGCGGCTTGTAGCGGAGGCAATGATAAAAGGTGATGCCAGCACCGAACCGGTCAACAACTAATAACGGACTGCAGCCAGGAATGGTTGCAGATTCCGTTTTGGCATAAGGTGTTGCGTAAATAACTGTACCTATAAGGATTACAAGGGGATTATATTTATATGGCTAAATACAAAGGAAAATCTATTGCTATAGGAGAAACTACATACTTGTTAGGAGACCAACTGGGTTCTGGAGGAAGTGGGTATGTTTGCTCTGCTGTAGCAAGGGACGGCGAAGACCAATATGCAGTTAAATTTTTGAACGTGAATAAAGATGACGATAATTACCTTGTAAAAAAAGAGCGTTTTCTTAAGGAAGTTGAATACTGCAAAGATACAAACTCTGAGCACGTTCTGAAAGTTATAGAATGTGGTGATTTTGAAGGAAAATTATATTATGTAATGCCATATTACCCTAAAACCTTGCGAAAGACAATTTTAGAAGAAACCGATCCATTTATTTTGTTGAACTATAGTATAAAACTTTGCGAGGCAATAAAATACATACATGCTCAAGGAGTAATACATAGAGATATAAAGCCTGAAAATATTTTTGTTGGCAAAAATGGAGAATTAGTTCTAGGTGACTTTGGAATTGCCCATTTTTTTGATTCTGTACTTACAAAGTCAGGTGATTGGCTTGGAAATAAAAACTATGCTGCGCCAGAGCAATTATTGAAAGGATTTTCAAATGATGTCACCGATGCATGTGATATTTACGCGCTAGGTGCTGTTATTAATGAGCTGTTTACAAAGCAAAAACCTAGTGGCACAAAGTTCGTTGCTGTTTCAGATAAATATCCATATCTCTACAAACTAGATGATGTTGTGTTTAGATGTTTACGACAAGAACCGCTTGAAAGGCCGAGCATAACAAGTATTTTGCATGAAATTAAATTATTAACCGAAGAAATAAAAAGTTCAGTAAGTGATATTCAGGATTTTTTGTGGCCTATTGAAAGTGTTGAGTTTGAAGATGAGGAAATTGAAAAAATAACTTTGATAGCAAGTTTTGATATATTATCTGCAAATTATCTCTTTCGTGAAAAGACAGAGGACGAACTGGAAAGATATAATTTAAATTACAATAGGATTATTTGTTATGATGTTGACCCCACTCTAAAAAATGTTTATTTCCAACATTTTATGATGAGGCAATGTGAAAAGAAATTTAGCTATGAAGCAAATTCATATTCCAAAGGAAATCCTTACCATTCATTAAACATAGAAGGTGAAAAAGATAAAGAAATATATAGAGAGTTTGAGAAAATATTAGAAAAATATACTGTTTCGAGAAAACAACTTGATTTATCAGGGAAAATTCTAAAAATTTTTTCTTCTTGTTGTGATTATCATTGTAAAGAATTAATTAGTACGGCTCGTAGAATTGAAGAAAAAGTCAATAACTTAAATGGATCACCGATATTATATATCATAGCTTTGCTGAGAACTGTATGCAATGAGGTGGCAGCTAGGGAGATATTATTAGAGGATCATTTATCTATAAATTGGAATGAAACATATATTGGCGAAAACGACCCAGCATTAATTGTTGATGATTTAGATGATGAAGCAAAAAATATTTTTGAAGCATTTCAGAGTGAATGGGAAATAACATATGGTAAGAGGGAGAAAAAGCATTACGTAGTAACTTTTGCAAGCAAAAAAGAGTATGTAAGATTTAAAACATTTGCATTGGAGGTTTCCAAGAAAGATTTCGTTTTCGAGGGGGATGTTCTAGAAGTGCTTAGAATTGAGCGTGAGTATGCCGGTATTGTTGAATTGCATCCCTTAAACGATTTTGACGTTAAATCCGTCTTGGCTAGACTTCTGGGGATTAAAAATGAATATTGATTTTTGTATAAATTATAAAACAGGAGAGGAATATGATTAAATTTATTTGTTACCCGAAATGTACAACTTGTCAAAAGGCAAAGAAGTGGCTGGACGACAACAAAATAGAATATGAGCTTCGTGATATAAAAGAAGATAATCCGACAATTAAGGAACTGACTACATGGTATAAGCAGAGCGGGCTTCCGCTAAAGAAATTCTTTAACACGTCGGGGCTTTTGTATAAGTCTATGGAATTGAAGGACAAGCTTCCTACTATGACCGTGGAGGAGCAGTTAAAACTTCTTGCAACAGATGGAATGCTTGTTAAGCGTCCACTTTTAATTGGTAAAGATTTTGTTTTGGTTGGCTTCAAAGAAAGTGAATGGGATAAAGTTGAATGATTGTATAAAGTGAGGTTTGATACAAATGAGTAAAAATACTGAAATTTTAGTTAGGTCTTGTGTAGAACAAGAACTTAAAAATAATGACCATTATAATAGTCCTAATGATTATTTTGAATTTTTTTCAGCATCACAGATTCTAAAAAATCAAGGATTAAGTGATGATGAGTTAGAGAATGGCATAGTTGGAAAAGGTGCTGACGGAGGATGTGACGCGATATATTTGTTTTTAAATAACATGCTTATAACATCCGATGTTATTGAGAATCTAACGGCTCCAAAAGATTCTACGCTTGAATTGACAATTATACAATCAAAAATGAGTAATTCTTTTGGAGAAGACGCTGTTATGAAATGGAAAACCATTGCTGCGAATCTTCTTGATTTAACAAAACCACTTACTGAATTTACTGGAAGATATAATGAAGGTGTTTTAGATGCATTTGAATTGTTTAGAGACACGTATACAAAGCTAATCACAAGCAGGATAAAATTGAAGTTTAAATTTTATTATGCGTCCTTAGCATCTGAACTGCATCCTAATGTTATACAGCAGGCAGAGGAGTTAAAAGGAATAATAATTAATTTGTTTCCAAATTCAACAGTGACAGTTGAGTTTGTAGATTCAGACAAATTGTTTGAACTGTATAATTCTGTCGTAGAAAATAGGATTAATTTAAAGTTTGCTGACATTCCGATATCACCTAATCAAAAGAATTATATTGCACTGGTTGATTTAAAAACATATTATCATTTCATTGTTGGTGAATCTGGCGAGATGAGAAAACACTTTTTCGATTCGAATGTTAGAGACTATCAAGGAAAAAATAATGTCAATAGCTGTATATTTGATAGTCTATCACATCAATGCGGAGACGATTTTTGGTGGTTGAATAATGGTGTGACGGTTTTAGCTTCTGAAGCAACGCTTGTTAATAATAGAGAATTGCAAATTGTTAATCCTGAAATTGTAAATGGATTGCAAACCTCTACGGAAATATATAATTATTTTTCAGAAAACCCTGAGGGCTTGGAAAATGACAAACGTTCAGTTTTGTTGCGCATAATTGTACCTGAAAGCGAGGAGTCGAGAGATCGTATTATTTTTGCAACGAATAATCAGACGAATATACCTAAAGCAACGTTGCGCGTTACAGATCCTATACACCTTCAAATAGAAATGTATTTCAAAACTAGGGGTCTATACTATGATAGACGAAAAAACTATTATAAGAATCAAGGTAAGAAGCCGGCTGAAATTGTTGGTGTATCATTTTTGGCGCAGTGTCTTATAACACTATTTTTGAAAAAGCCAGATTACGCAAGAGCAAGACCGTCAACACTTTTGAATGATGATGTTACATATACAGAGTTGTATGAAAAAAATAGTGACCTAGATATATTTTATAAGGTAGCTGTTTTGGGCAAGAAAATTCAAAAGAACGTAAAATCTGTTCCAGAATATTCTACTGCAGAAAAAAGTGATATTTTATACTATGTGCTTTACGCAACAATTTCACATATTATAGGGAAAAATATGATTAGGCCTGATGATATCAAAAGTTTGGATATAGATGTTGTTGCAGATGAAGCAATATCTGAAATACGTAATGCTGTTTATGATATTTACAAACGACAAGGTGGAAATGGTAGAGTGGCAAAAAGCGCGGAATTTATAACATTTATCGAAGAAATGCTTGAAATAAAAAAGGGGAAAAGTTGCAGTCCAACTACTGAAGACTGAATCAGTCTGAAGCCGATTTTACTATTCTTTTCTATTTATTCTTCTATACGCGATTTTTATAAAAAAAGAATCAGTAATAATCAGTTCTTCAGTAAGTAATCCCTTTTAGGGCTATGGCTTTTTATTGAAGGGGTTATCGGGGAAACAAAATAACAGCGTTGCTAACTGGTAGCAACGCTGTTTGCATATATGAAAGGTGGTGGTGCCTAATGAGAGTATTAAGATAAGGAGGAGATAAACCACAAAAACGAAAGGAGAAACAAATGAAGGTAACATTAGAAAATTTTAGAAAGATACAAGAGTATAAAAAGCTCGGTCTTTCGCAAAAGAAAACGGCGACTAATCTATCGCTAACGCTGTCAAGCGTCAGAAAATGGTGGGATGCCACGGAAGAAGATTTGTTAAGCGTTGAGAAAACCAGGGCAGAATATTTGGATAACTACAAAGAGTTCATGCTATCCCAATTACATACCTGCCCGCAGATAAAGGTAACAAATCTGTACTTCAAGCTAAAGGAGACGTTCACCGATTTTGAATGTTCAAAAGCACCATTCTACAAGTACGTGCAAAAGCTGCGATATGACTACGGCTACGATCGCTACACAGGTAGGCAAACGACGCCACGAAAACCATTACCGCCAGGATTTGAGGCGCAGGTAGATTTCGGGCAGTTCAAGATGAAGGATATGTACGACCGAACAACCCGCGTATATTTCTTTTGCATGGTGCTATCGTACAGTCGGATGCACTTTGTGTATTTCCATCCGGAGCCGTTCACGACAGAAACTGCCATACGCGCACATGAATATGCTTTTCGGTATTTTGGAGGCAGGACGCAGACGATTATGTATGACCAGGACCGTGTGTTTGTGGTGAGCGAAAACTTGGGAAATATCATTTTCGTTCCTGAGTTTGAGGAATATGTAAACACGGTTGGTTACAGCATCGTTTTGTGCCGACCGCGTGACCCGCAGACAAAAGGCAAGGTTGAAAACTTCGTAAAATACGTGAAGGAAAACTTTTTGGAAGGTCGTATTTTCGCAGGCATTGATTCACTGAACAGCGCAGCACTTCATTGGCTGGATGTGGAAGCCAACGGCACCTACAATTACTCCACCAAGCGCATACCTCGTGAGGAATTTATGACAGAGGCTCCGACTCTGGTAAAGGTACCGTTTTGCGGTAATATGGCAAACAACTTTAGAAATGTTTCGCCGAACTACTGCGTGACCTATCAAGGCAGCAGATATATGCTTCCAAAAGAAAAAGTGCGAGTGAAAGAAGTGGTGCGTATTGAAGAAGATGATGGACAGCTTTCTTTTTACAGAGCAGCGGATAATGTGCTTGTTCTTGAAGTGAAAAAGGCGAAGGCGCCCGGTCTTGATATTCCATTCAAAGAGGAAACAAGAGATGAAGCGGTATCCCTTGAAATTCTTCGGAAGATGTATAAGGATGATGAAACTGCGATGGGATTCATCGAAAGGGTTGGAACGACGGTCAAACGTTATCGTAATACCCATTACCGCTGGGTTATAAAACTATCCCGTGTTTACACAGACGACCAAATGGAAGAAGCTATCGAACACTGCGTAAAAGTGGACAAATGCACAGCTTATGAATTGGCAGCATACCTTATTTACAAAACAGGCGAAGGAACAGCCAGAGTCAAAATGAAGGACTCACTTTTCTATCAATGCAGGCACAGGGCGAAAGAGATTGAGGAGGAACAGGTATGACAAGTATCACAGAAA
Source organism: Eubacteriales bacterium (assembly GCA_045646465.1). Lineage (GTDB taxonomy): Bacteria > Bacillota > Clostridia > Oscillospirales > CAG-382 > UMGS1387. The sequence goes on from JAZRKT010000020.1 coordinate 14,677, forward strand.
TACAAGAGCTTGCCAGGACGCTAAACCTTCAAAATATCGCAAAAGGGATAATCGACCTGTCGCACGACAAGGAAAGCAATCTTGCATACCTCAAAGATGTATTGCAAAAAGAGGTGGATAAGCGTGAGGAGTTCGCGGTGCTAAGACGTGAAAAAGCAGGCAGGCTTCCTAAAAAGGAGTTTGTGACCACGAATATCAACAGCGGTATCGCATGGCAGATAGAACGCTTAGAAGAACTTGAGTGGATAGAAAAAGACCAGAACCTAATCCTCATCGGCAAATGCGGATGTGGAAAGACGTCACTTGCAGCACACCTTGGAAGAAAGGCGCTGGAGGCGGGAATCAAGGTAAGCTACAACACCTTTGACGACTTCCTTTACACAATCAATAACAAGGACGCATCAGAGAAACAGATGCGCCGATTCAGGTACTTTACAGCCAGCTCGCTTATCATCATAGACGATATGATGTACACAGGCGTGAGAAACGAAGACCTGGTGAAGTTCTACCACAGCATCATGCTCCTAAACGAAACAAGAAGCATTATATTTATAACGAACAGAGAATTGTCTTCATGGCTTGAAGCTACGGAAGACAGACACTTGATGCAGACGTTAATCGACCGCATCACAGTGAACAGTCAAATCATAAGATTAAATTAAAAAAACGGTTGAGCAGCCGTGGCCATTTGCCAAAGTGCTCGAAAACTGAAAACGAAAATAACATCGACTTAAAGGTCGATTTATCATAAAGTGTATCCGAAAGATGATTTCCAAAAATCGCTTGCCACTATTAAAAAGTGTCTAACATTAGTGATTACACGGGTGGGGGAGTCAAATCTCTACAGCTTTTTGAGTGGCAACGGGCGTGGAGTGGAAAAGAAAAAAGCGGGAAATCAAGAAGGTGTAGCAAAATTCTTATTTTGCAAAAAAATAAGGGGTCGATGTTGGCATCGACCACTACGAAAATTGTAGGTTATATACAAACATAGAGTCTGTAACAGTCGTTTTGCTACAGACCCTTTTCATATCCTATTAAATTTAAACCACGCGGTTTCTGCCTGTACCGTCAACAAAGCTCTTTATGTTCTCGGCAACCTCGCTTATAAGTCGGAGACGTGTTTCGTATCCGCCCCAAGCCATATGGGGAGTGAGAATAACGTTGTCGTGCATAAGAATTTTGCTGTAAGGGTGATCCTGAGGCATTGGCTCTGTAGAGTATACGTCACAGCCGAAACCGTAAAGCGTGCCGAGGCGTATTGCGTCTGTCACAGCTTGTTCATCAACAACGTTTCCTCTTGCAACGTTGATGAGAATTGCACGACTTTTCATCATTCCAATTCTTTCACGGCTAATAATGCCAACCGTTTCTTCGCTTGAAGGAATGTGCACAGAGACAATGTCCGACTCACGCATAAGTGTATCAAGGTCAACACAGTTGTAGTCTTCTTCGGGGGTGCGTTTGAAGGCAAGCACACGGCAGCCGAGAGCCGTCGCAACAGATGCCACTTTTTTTCCGATATTTCCGAGGCCTACGATACCCCAGGTCTTACCGCAAATTTCGTTGAAAACAGGCGTGAGCTTGTTCTGTATACCGCTTTGTGTGTACTTTCCGCTTTTTACGTACTTGTCAAATTCGGTTATGTGATTCATAAGTGAAAGTGCCATCGATATTGTAAGCTGTGCAACACAGTCGGTTGAGTAGCCCTTGACGTTGCACACCGCAATGCCGTTTTGCTTGCAGTAGGCTGTATCGACGTTGTCGTAGCCTGTTGCGGTGATGCAGATAAGCTTTAATGAAGGGGCTTTTGACAGAATATCCGCTGTCAGCTTTACCTTGTTAAGTATGGCACAATCTACGCCCGACAGCCTTTCTACAGCTTCATGGGCACTTGTATTCCGGTAGACGGTGAGGGGGCCGAGGCTATCAAAGCATTCAAAGGTTATATCTTCGCCAAGAGTTGCGGCGTCAAGTATTGCAATATTCATAAAGTTCTCCTTAGGTGGATTTTTTATCATTTTACCATAAAACAAGCTGTTTGAAAAGAGAAAAACTGCAATATTAAAAAAAATACAGAAAATTTTACTTTTCGTCTTTACAAAACCGCAAGGATGATGTATAATCAATAAGTAAAGTTGTATACTTAGCGGTATTATACGCAGAAAGGACGATTATTATGGCAAAATACGTACTCAGCGCTTTTGCTGATGAAGTTACAAATGTCTTTGAAGATCAGCTTAAGTACCTAAACAAACAAGGAATAAAGTATATTGAGCCGAGAAACATTGACGGCACAAACGTTTCCTCCCTTACAATTGAACAGGCGAAGGCTGCTAAAGCTCTTATGGATAAGTATGGCATTAAGGCTTATTCTCTCGGTTCACCTGTTGGGAAGTACGATATCACAAAGGACCAGGGACCTCACTTTGAACAGTTCCTTCATACTCTTGACCTTGCGGAAATTTTCGGTGCAAAGTGCATACGTATGTTTTCCTACTTCTATCCCGACGGGGAGGACGTACATAAGTACAGAGAAGCAATTTTGGAAAACCTTGAAAAGCTTATTGCTGAGGCTGAAAAGAGAGGCATTCTTCTTTGCCACGAAAACGAAGCACGAATCTACGGCGAAACGGTTGAAGACTGTGCTGACCTTATGAAGGTGTTCGGCGGAAGAATGAAGAGCGTACTTGATATGGGTAACTTCGCTTTCTGCAAACAGGATCCTTACAAGGGCTATGAGGCGGTTAAGGAAACAATTGAATACATCCACATCAAGGATGCTTTTGATGACGGAAGAATTGTTGTTGCAGGCAAGGGCGAGGGAAGAATTGAGGATATTTTACGCGACTTCAACGGCTATACTGACAGGGAGGTTGTTCTTACCCTTGAGCCTCACCTTACGGTATTTGACGGACTTAAGAATCTTTCCAATATGGACGACATCAAGGTTCAGGAAGCGTATGAAACACCTGAAATAGCCTTTGATGCGGCAGTTGAAGCTCTCAGAAACATTCTTGCAAAAATTTAATTAAGGTAATAAACTTTAGAAAGGATGCATTATTATGAAATCACCACTCAAAATGCTTGCCATTGACCTTGGTGCTTCCAGCGGAAGAGGCATTGTAGGTAAGTTTGACGGCGAAAAAATTTCACTTGAAGAGGTACACCGCTTTACCAACGACCCCGTTAACCTCAACGGCTCGCTTTACTGGGATATGCTTAAGCTCTTTACCGAAATCAAGAGTGCAATCAACTCCTGTGCATTAAATGAAAACAAGGATATCAAGAGTATATCCATTGACACATGGGGAGTAGACTTCGGTCTACTTGATGCAACAGGTCAGCTTATGGCTAACCCCTATAACTACAGAAACCCCGACTTTTCCTACGAACTTATGGATGAGCTTCATTCCATAATACCAAAGGAAGAGCTTTACAAGATTACAGGTACACAGTTCCTTAACTTCAATTCAATTTATCAGCTTTATCACATTTCAAAGAACAAGTACCGTATGGAAAACGCAAAGGAGCTGCTGTTTATTCCGGACCTTCTTAAATACTTCCTTACAGGTGTTAAGCAAACAGAATATTCAGTTGCTTCAACCAGCGGGCTTTTAGATGCAAAGGCAAGAAACTGGTCAAACGAGATTATTGAAAGATTGGGCTTCAATAAGGAAATTTTCGGAGAAATTGTACAGCCCGGCACGATAGCAGGCAAGCTTCTTCCTGCAATCCGTGACGAGGTAGGCGATATTGACGCGGACGTTGTTGCATGTGCATCTCATGACACCGCTTCTGCTGTTGTTGCAGTTCCCTCACAGAAGGATGACTTTGTTTACATATCCAGTGGCACATGGTCGCTTATGGGTAAGGAAATTCCCGAACCTCTTACAGGTGACCTTGCCTATAAATATGAGGTTACAAACGAAGGCGCAACGGACAGAAAGATACGTTTCTTAAGAAACATTATGGGACTTTGGATTGAACAGGAAAGTCGCAGATATTGGAAGCGTCGTGGCGAAAATGTATCCTTTGACGAGCTTTCAAATATGGCAATGGCTTCAAAGCCTCACGCTTGCTTTATCAATCCCGATTATCTTGCATTCCAGACTCCCGGAAACATGCCACGCCGCATTCAGGAATTCTGTGAAAAGACAGGTCAGTATGTTCCTCAGACAAAGGGCGAAATAGTAAGATGTATTTTTGATAGCCTTGCAATGTGTTACAGAAGCACTGTTGAAAAGCTTGATGAAATTACCGGTGTTAAAGCACCTGCAATAAACATTGTTGGGGGAGGAACAAAGGAAGTGCCTCTTTCCAAACTGACTGCTGATGCTTGCGGACGTCCCGTTTACGCAGGTCCCGTTGAAGCAACGACTCTCGGAAACATTGCAGTTCAGGCAATCGCTCAGGGTGAAATTAAGGATATAAAGCAGGCGAGACAGGTTATCGAAAACTCCTTTGAAATTTCTTACTTTGAGCCTCACGACACAGCTATGTGGGACGAAGGCTACGAAAAGTTCATCAAGATTGTTGAAATGACAAAGAATTCCTGAGATTTTTGACATAAAGCAGAAAATAAGAATACTCATACATAAGGAGAAAACACAATGAGCACAAGATACGAATCAGCTAAAGAGATATATAAGTCCTTTGGCGTAGACACAGAAAAGGCAATGGAAACCTTAAAGAACGTTGCTGTTGCAATGCATTGCTGGCAGGGTGACGACGTTATCGGCTTTGACCACGACGGCCCTCTTACAGGCGGTATTCAGACAACAGGTAACTACCCCGGTAAGGCAACAACGCCCGAACAGTTAATGGCAGATATGGAAAAGGCTATCAGCCTTATCCCCGGCAAGAAAAAGCTCAACGTTCACGCTTGCTACGCTATTTTCGAAAAGGGCGAATTTGCTGACAGAGACAAGCTTGAGCCAAAGCACTTCAAAAAGTGGGTAGACCTTGCAAAGAAGTACGGTATGGGTATTGACTTCAACCCCACATTCTTCTCACATCCCAAAATAAAGGACGGTCTCAGCCTTTCCAGTCCCGACAAGGAAACTCGTGATTTCTGGATTGAACACGGCAAAGTTTGTATCAGAATTTCTGAATATTTTGCTAAGGAAACAGGCTTCCCCTGCGTTATGAACATCTGGACAGGCGACGGCTTCAAGGACGTTCCCGCTGACAGAATGGGTCCCAGAATGAGATACAAGGAATCCATTGAAGCAATTTTGTCTGAGCCTTTTGATAAGAACCTTGTTAAGCCTTGCGTTGAGTCCAAGGTGTTCGGTATCGGCGTTGAGTCTTATACAGCAGGCTCTGCTGAATTTTCACTTACCTTTGCTGCAACTCACGACGGCTGTCTGCCTCTTATGGACAACGGTCACTACCATCCTACAGAGGTTGTTTCCGATAAGATTCCCGCACTTCTCACATTCTTCCCCGAGGTTGCTCTTCACGTAACAAGAGGTATTCGTTGGGATAGTGACCACGTGCTTGTTCTTGACGACGAAACGAAGGAAATTGCAAAGGAAATCGTAAGATGTGATGCTCTGGGCAGAGTCTATATTGCTCTTGACTACTTTGATGCAAGCATCAACAGAATTGCAGCCTGGGTTGTTGGTATGAGAAGTATGCAGAAGGCGCTTCTTATGGCTCTTTGTACTCCCAATGCAGCTCTTAAGAAGCTTCAGGACGAAAATAAGCTTACCGAGCTTCTCGTTATGCAGGAAGAAGTTAAGACTCTTCCTTTTGGCGATATCTGGGCAGAATACTGCGACAGATGCGGCGTAGCTGCTGACAAGGCTTGGTACGAGGAAGTTGTTAAGTACGAAAACGAAGTATTATTAAAGAGATAGTCGTCGGGAAAGCCCGACGGCAAATACGAGCCTTGTCTCGGATTTAATTCCGACCAAAGGTGCCCGAGCGCAGCTTCGTTTGACCGCCACTAATCAAATTGGTCAAACTTACAGCGACACCCGTGAAGCTTTATATTAAATCTGTGCATTTAATGCACGGTTAGCCAAAACGCCAGCCAAACAACGGTTGGCGTTTTTACTTTGTGACATACTAAGGAGCTGTATAAAAACACCGACCAAAAATAAGAGTGAGTAGGGCGAAATTGATCGCCCTCTCACGCACCGTGCATACAGTTTCCACTGCTTCCATATTATCTCCCTTATCATCTTCTTAGATGTTTTTTGCTCTTTTGGGCGTAAAAATGGAGCTGTTGTCAACTCGATTTGAAAAATCGTTTTGAGACAGCCCCGTTTTATATTTAGTTATCATATGCTTCAAGGTCATCAGCAAACTTATCTGCCTTCTTTAAAATGTCCTTGTCGTGCTTGAAGTTAAGTGTGGCATATGCCTCGTCAAAGGTTACAAGACGGTATTCAGATATTTCACGTATGTTCATTTGTATATCCTTTTCGTCAAAGGTTGCAAGGAAATATACCGCTTTTTTCTTTATAAATCCGTTAATCAGGTAATTGTAGGACTCTCTAAAGCCGTCGATGATTTTAGTGTTTACGCCTGTTTCCTCGTAAATCTCACGCAAAGCTGTCTGCTTTTCGTTTTCGCCTGCTTCAATATGTCCCTTGGGAAAGCCGATGTGCCCCGATATGTTGGTTATGAGAATGTACTTTCTCACGCCGTCCTTCTTTGTGTACATAACTGCACCGCAGCTTTTTTCGTAGTAGCACACGTACTTGAATCTGTCGCAGGGGATGTACTTGTCAAGAAGTGCCGTAAGTCTCGGCTCGTAAAGAACCGTTCCGGCAGGTGCGGCAATCCATATGTCGTCCTTGGTTTCCTGCCTGTCCTTTGCTATTGCAATTACCTGTCCGCGAAACTCGGTGACGGGATTGCTGAGACCTAAAATGTAAACGGTGACGTCCTTTCCGCAATGCTTGGTTTTTCCGCAGTTAAGTGTACCTGCCCTGCGTTTGCCGTCATACAGAAAAAATGTAGCTGTTACCTTTACGTCATAAACACCGCCCAGAACGCTTCGGGTGCTTTTTGTTGCGTTAAAGTCATTGAAGCTCATAGTTATCATTCCTTTTCTTCGGAAAAGCCGAAGAACAATTAAAGTCGGGAACGTAGTTTTCACCCCGTTCCATAATCGAAAATATTATAGCACAGAAATTACAAATAAGCAATAGATTTTTACAAGGTTTATAAAAAATATGAATATTGTATTATATCTTTTAATATTTTGCCGTAAAATACACAATATGCAGTATATTTTAGGGCGTGTGTAAAAAAATACATATAAAATAGTTCCTTCGCAGAATATTTAAATAATACTTGTTGCATTTGAAAAAATAGTGTGTTATACTAAATATAACTGTAAAAGGGGAGGCTCGGTGGAATATGACTGTTGTTGGCATTATACTTGCTGTTCTCGCCGGACTTTGCGCCCTTGTTTTTGCTTTGCTGTTTCTCACGGTGTCGGTGAGAATTGTGTATGACGAAAAGCTTGTGCTCTATGGGGGAATATCCTTTGTAAAGATAAAGCTTTATCCCAAAAAAGAAAATAAGAAGAAAGAAAAAAAGCAAAAGCATAAAAAGAAAACCGTCGTCAATAAAGCCGAAGCAGAAAAATATGACGTAAACCAAAAGCAGGCGGACGGCGAAAAAGACGGAGCCGAAGGTCAAAAAAACGAAGAAAAAGCCGAAGAAAAAAGCAAGAAAAAATCGGTGTCCGAAACAGCAGCCTTTATTTTCGACATAATAAAGCTGGCAGGAGAAACCTTTGGCAAACACGGAAAAATTCACATAAGACGCCTTGCTGTCAATGTGTCAAAGCCGGATGCGGCGGATACTGCGGTGCAGTTTGGAATTGTTTGTGCGGCACATAGTACGGCGCTTGCCGCCTGCAGCCTTTTCGGCAAAGCAAAAATCGACAAGGAAAACGTCAGGGTAATTCCCGATTTTATAACGGGGAAAAGCAGCCTTTCGGCAGATGTTCAGATAGGAGCGAGAGCAATATATCTTGTGTCGGCGGCTGTAAAAATATTTGTAAACAAAGCACTTAAAAATACAGAACAGACGGAAAGGAAGAAACAAGTATGAACCAGAACGAACCGAAAATCATTGATTCCGTAAGACTTGCACTTAAGGAAGTTAAGGAAGCGGCAGATTCTCAGACAATAATCGGCGATCCCATAACGGTAGGAGAGGTTACCCTTATACCTGTATCAAAAATTTCCATCGGAGTGGGTATCGGCGGCGGTACCTACGGCAAGGATTTTACCAATAACGCAGGAGGCGGTGGTACGGGACTTACCGTTTCTCCCGTAGCATTTATAGTTGTTGACAAGGATGGAGGCACAAAGCTTCTCAACATCGGAAACGAGTCCGCATCGGCAAGTAATAAAATTTCGGGTACCGTAAACGAAATTGACAAGGCACTTGATAATGTGCCCGATATTATTACAAAGGTAAAGGGTATTTTCTCAAAGAAGAAGGATGAAGAAACCGTTGTTACCAAAACAGAAGTGACAACAGAAACAGTAACCGTGGAAACTGATGAAGAAAAATAAGCAAAACGAAAAAAACGCCCTTAAGTGGATTTATACCGTCGCAAAGCCCTATTTGCCAAGGCTTATGACCGTAATGCTTATCAACGGCATTCTTGCTTGTACCGGCACCGTTACGGCACTTGTTACAAAGCAATTGCTTGACAGCGCAACAGACGGCAATATGAACGGTCTTATGAAATTTTCGGTTATATGTGTACTTATTGCGTTGTTTCAGATAGGAATTTCGGTTTTTCTCAGATATTATACCGAAAAGTTGCGTGCAAAGCTGGATATAGGCTTTAAGGAACGTCTTTTCGGAAATCAGCTTAACAAGAATTATCCCGAAATACGTGCTTTTCACACAGGCGAGCTTGTAAACAGACTGACAGGCGATGTGTCGGTGATTACTGATGCTGTAACAAATCTTCCGCCTACGGTGGTGTCTGTAGCGGTAAGACTTACCTGTGCTTTTACAGTGCTTGTCATAATGCAATGGCAGTTTGCCATTGTGTTCGGTATCGGTGGCGTTATCATCTTTACCACAACACGTCTTTTGCGTGATAAGGTAAAGCAATTGCACAAGGATATGCAAAAGCAGGAAGGAAGAGTGCGCTCCTTCTGGCAGGAGGTGCTTGAAAATCTGCTTGTTGTAAAATCCTTCGGCGGAGAAGAAATGTCGGTTGAAAAATCGTCACTTCTTCAGAAGGAGCACTATAAGGTGCGTATGAAAAAATCCCTTGTAGGCTCTCTTTCGTCGGGTGCAAACCACTTTGTAATGAGATTCGGCTACATATTTGCCCTTGTGTGGTGTGCAGGAAAAATGGCGCTCAAGCAAATGTCCTTCGGTACGCTTACGGCAATAACAAGCCTTGTTTCTCAGGTGCAGCTACCTTTTTCAAGCCTTTCGGGAATAGTGCCCAGATACTATGCGGCAATTTCCTCGGCTGAAAGAATTATGGAAATTGAGGAGCTTGGCGACGAACAGGGAGCTGAAGGCAATGATGAGCTTCCTTCTTATGACGAATTTGATAAAATTGCCATAACAAATCTTGACTTTGCCTATGACAGAGAGCCTGTTATAAAGGGCTTGAACTTTGAAATAAATAAAGGTGACTTTGTTTCGGTTACAGGTGAGTCGGGAATAGGAAAGAGCACGCTTTTCAAGCTGCTGCTTGCAATATATGAGAAAAAGAACGGAGACATAGAATTTGTTTTCGGTGACCGACGTGTTGCGGCAGGCAAGAATACAAGAAAAATGTTTGCCTATGTTCCTCAGGGAAATCTGTTGTTTTCAGGTACGTTAAGAGAAAATCTCCTGTTCCTTGCAGGGGATAAGACATGTGAGGAAATTGATTTTGCCCTTACGGCAGCCTGTGCTAAGGAATTTACTGACAGCCTTCCCGACGGACTTGATACCGTTATAAGCGAAGGCGGAATGGGACTTTCGGAAGGGCAGGCGCAAAGGCTTGCCGTTGCTCGTGCAATCCTCAGCTCACGGGATATTTTGCTTTTTGACGAGGCGACAAGCGCACTTGACGAAAAGACGGAAAGACAGATGCTTGAAAACATCAAACAGCTTACCGATAAAACCTGCATTATGGTTACCCATAAACCGGCGGCGCTTGAAATATGCAATAAGAATCTTCATTTGGCTTAAAATGCCTTTTTACAAGGCTTTAGTAATAAAATCTATGGAAATTGTTTTCATTTTACAGCTTGAAATGTATCACAGATGGTGATATCATATCGGCGTCAATGTAGCGGACGGTCTGCAGAGATTGTCCGCTTTCTTTTTGCAGTAAGAAAGGGAGATATGCCATGAATAATAAAGTGGGAAAAATTGCACGCTCATCAATGATAGCCGCACTTGTATGTGTTGCCACAATGATTATCAAGGTGCCTTCGCCGCTTAACGGATATGTCAATCTGGGAGACGGCATTGTATTGCTTGGCGGATGGCTTCTGGGACCTGTTTACGGCTTTTTTGCCGCCGCTGTCGGCTCTGCTCTTGCAGATTTGCTGTCGGGGTACGGTGTGTATGCGCCTGCAACATTTGTGATAAAGGGAGCTGTAGCGCTTACGGCTTTTTACATATTTCGCTTTCTGTCAGGAAAGACGCCAAAGGTGATTGCAAGATTTGTTTCGGCTTTTTGTGCAGAGCTTGTAATGGTTGCGGGATACTATGTTTTTGAGGGATTTCTCTACGGTTTTGTTCCCTCGGCTGTCAATATTATCCCCAATGCCGTACAGGGAGTTTTTGGAATTGTTATAGGTGCGGTTCTTATCAATGTTTTGGGAAAACTGAAAATCAAGTTCTGAAAAATTTAATAAAAACAGAAAGGCGGACTTTTCCTACTTTTGCTACTCATTTATTAACATAAACGTTGCAAATATATAATACATTTTCCATTAAATTGTAGTTTAATAAATAAGGTTTTGCGCAAGCATATAATAGGTATGAAAGAAGAATAAAAATGAGTACATTATTATCAGTATCAATCGCTCTTTTGGGTGGTCTTTTGATGACGAGAGTTTTCAAGCCCTTAAAGCTACCGTCGGTAACGGCGTATCTTATTGCAGGAGTGCTTATCGGTCCATACTGCTTAGGTCGGCTGGGTGTGGGAGGCGTCGGCTTTGATTCGATGGAGTCAGTTGAGCATCTCGGTCTTATAGCGGACGTTGCGCTTGGTTTTATCGCTTTCTCAATCGGAAGCGAATTTAGAGTTGAGGAATTAAAGGAAATCGGTAAAAAGGCGTTTGTAATCGGTATTTTCCAGGCACTTGTAGCAACGCTGTTTGTAGATATTGCACTTATTGTTTTACATATTCTTATGCCGGACCAGATAAGCGTGGCACAGGTTATAACTCTCGGTGCAATAGCAACGGCAACAGCACCTGCGGCAACACTTATGGTTGTACGTCAGTACAAAGCAAAAGGTCCGCTTACAGACCTGCTTTTGCCGATAGTTGCCCTTGACGACGCAGTAGGTCTTATAGTTTTCGCAGTATCCTTCGGCATTGCAAAGACTCTTGGCTCAGGACCTGTGGACGTCATTTCAATTATAGTAAATCCTCTTGTTGAAATTATTGCATCCCTTGTTCTGGGTGCCGTTATGGGATGGCTTCTTACACAGATTGAAAAGCTTTTCAACTCCAACACAAACCGTCTCAATATGACAATTGCATTTGTACTGCTTACAGTTTCCCTTTCTATGATAAAGTTTGAAATTGCAGGCGTACATATTGGCTTCTCTTCGCTTCTTGTGTGTATGATGTTGGGTACTGTGTTCTGCAACATCTGTCCACTTTCCCACGACCTTATGGAAAAGACGGACAAGTGGACTTCTCCCTTATTTGCGTTGTTCTTTGTAATAAGCGGTGCTGAGCTTGAGCTTAATGTATTTGCAAATTATGCAGTTGTTGTGGTAGGTGTTGTATACATTATCTTCCGTTGCCTCGGTAAGTATTTCGGTACTCTTGCAAGTGCAAAGGCAACGGGCTGCGAAAGTAACATCTGCAAGTACCTTGGTATCACACTTTTCCCACAGGCAGGTGTGGCACTTGGTATGTGTACAATAGCAAGTGCACAGTTTGGTCAGCAGGGCGTTCTGATAAGAAACATCACGCTGTTTGCTGTGCTTATATATGAGCTGTTCGGTCCGCTTCTCACAAGATGGTCGCTTACAAAGGCGGGCGATATCAAGCCGATGTCAGATGAGGTTAAGAACAGAAGACAGATTAAGCTTGAAAATGTAAGTAAATAATATTATGGCAGTTGGAAAATCCACGTATCTTGACGGGTGCGTGGATTTTTGTTTTGGAATAAGAAAAAGGGCTGCTTTCCTGACAGCAGTCTCTTTGCTGAAATTATTTCACCTGCAATGAGCTCGTTTTCGCACTTGCAAAGGTTTTGCTTTTCTTAAAGTATAAGATATGCGTTCTTCATTGTCAAGTCGTTTTACAAACAAAGGGCTTTTTTATCATTGGTTGACAATAGCCGTAAAATGTGGTAAAATCTATACAAATTAAGATTGTCTTAAAAAGAGGTCAATAAATGAGTATACCAAGAAATGCCGAATATACAAAACAGTATAACCAGAAGCTGTTTCTGCGTCTTTTGCACCGCGAGCCTATGTCAAGAGCAGATATTGCACGCAAAATCGGGCTTACAAGAGCATCCGCCTCTCTTATTGCAGACGAGCTGTTAAAGGACGGTTGGTTAAACGAGTCAAAGCTTGCGTCGTCGGCAAAATCGGGACGTCCTCCCGTGGCATTGAGCATTGCAGAGGATGCTTGCTACGCAATAGGCATATTTCTTAACCGTGACGGCTGTTCGGCAGGAGTTGTATCCTTCAGCGGAAAAGTGATTTGCAAGGCAAGCTTCAAGCTGACACAGCAAGAGGATAAGCTTTCCTCGCTGTGTGCAAGTCTTGAAAAGCTTATTGAGGCTTCGGGGGTTAAACGTAAAAAAATCATCGGTGCAGGTATTTCGGCACCCGGTTTCCTTGATGCCCAAAATGGAAGAATATTCAATTCGAAATGCTTTAATCTGTGGCATAACACCGATATGACAAATTTTGTTTCGCAGACGCTGAATATGCCTGTATATATGGAAAATGATGCAAGCTCCATTGCTCGCTTCAACCTCGGAAAGCCAGAAGCACACGGAAGCGAAAATTATCTGCTTTTGCTTGTTGACAGCGCAGTAGGCTCGGGAATTATACTTTCTGGCAAGCTTTTCCACGGCAAAAATTTCTTTACGGGTGAGCTTGGACATACAAGCATAAAGCTTGACGGCAAGCGTTGCGAGTGCGGAAACAGAGGCTGTCTTGAAGCATACGCTGCAATTCCAAATATTCTTGAAGGAACTCGCTTTTCCTCCTGGGAGGATGTTATGAATGAACGCCACATTTCGGAGGATGCAAAGGGGCTGTTTGAAAGAGAAATAGAGTATCTTGCGGCAGGCATAACAAACCTTGCAAATCTTATGGGTATTGATTCGGTGCTTATTGCAGGAGACCTGAGGTATGACGCAGAGTCTGCATCGGAACAGCTTGAAAAAGCGGTTAACGAAAGAGTCCTTCATCACCCTATAAAGGTTTATCCAGCCTGCTCCGATGCCAACATAAAGCCACTTGCTTCGGCAGAGATTGTGTTTGACAGATTTTTGTCTGTATGATATAAAGTGAAGGTTGGGCTGTCCTTTGAATCGACACGATAATATGAACGGAGAAGAAGGCTTTGTTGCAAGAGGACTAAAGCAGAGAGAGGATTTTTTTAATTAAAAAGGAGGATTGTTTTGTACTATGTCTAAAAAAGGAAAAATCATATGGGTACTGACTGTTGTTTTGTGTGCGGCGTTGCTTACAGCCGTGTATTTCGCCTTCGGTAAAAGCGGAAAAACTCAGCCTGCGCAAAGGCCCAATACCGCTGTCACAGACACAGCTGAAGAAGTGCAGGAGCAGCAAGTAAGCAAAAACATTATTATTACCGTTGCAGGACCCGACGGCGAAAGCACAAGCTATGAGCTTGCAACAAAAGCAGAATATCTGTCGCAAGCGATGGAAGATGCGCAAGGTCTTACTTTTTCGGGAAGCGACGGTCCTTACGGCATTATGCTTGAGGTTGTAAACGGAGTAAGTGCCGTTTATGAGGAGGACGGGGCATACTGGTCGGTGCTTGTTGATGGCGAATACGGTATGCACGGAATAGATACACAGCTTGTACAAGACGGTGTCGAGTACACCCTCGTTTATACACTTGCGTAATGAAAAAGGGTATTGATTTTGCAAAGGATGCCGCTATTGCGGGCTTGATGACGGCACTTCTCACATCGGGAAAAATGGCGTTGGCATTTATACCCAACGTGGAAATAGTGTCCTTTATGATTATTATGTTTTCGGTGTACTTGGGCAGAAAGACGATTTTAAGCGTGTTTGCCTTTGTGCTTATTGAAGGTCTTCTGTACGGCTTCGGCTTTTGGTGGATAGGCTACCTTTACACCTGGCCTTTGCTTTGCCTTGTCAGCTGTGCCGTAAGAAAGAAGGCTTCTCACTTTGTACTTACCGTAATATCGACGCTTTTCGGTTTGCTGTTCGGATTTCTGTCGTCCTTTGCATATATTTTTGCAGGTACGGCAAATCCCGGAATAGGTTATGCCTTGTCCTGGTGGATAGCGGGTATTCCCTTTGATTTAATACACGGAGCAGGCAACCTTGCGGTTATGGCTTGTCTTTACGTGCCTGTATCAAGGGTGCTGGCTCTTGCCATAAAAAATAATACATAACAAAAAAGAAGGAGCTGTATCAAAACGATTTAAAACATCGCAATGATACAGCTCTTAATAATGTCGTTTGCTATAGTGTGAGCTCCATATATTATGTATAAAGGCACTATAACACAGAATATTGCTCTTGTCAATTCTATCAAAAGAGTCGTAAATAAAGCTGTGCACTTGAACAAAAACGCTTGACAAATCAGGGGAATCGTGTTATTATTAACTAACAGAATGGATAAATGGACATTTGTAATTGGACGAAGGGATGTGTGTGTCATAAACAGCAGATGTCTTTTGCGTCTGACGGCGGTTTTGATTGTTCTGTCGTTTATGGGCACGTTTTTCTGTACTGCTCAGGAAATAACAAAGCAGGAGAGGCTTAAAAACACCCTTTATCTCCAGGCAGACAACTATTCAAGTGCCAAGGACGGCGTGCTTGCCGTAATTGATAAGCAAGACAAATCGGTGACACCCAAGATGCTTGACGGCGTGTTTTACGTACCGTTAAGATATGTGCTTGAAAGCTTTGGTGTAGAAGTTGGCTGGGAAGACGAGTCAAAGTGCGTCACGATATCGGGCGGCGGCAAAAAGCTTTCCCTTTCGGTAAAGGATGACGAAGTAAGACTCGGAGCATTGAAGGAAAAGCTTTCCTTTGACTGCTTTATAGACAACGAAAGAACATATCTGGCACTGGAGGACGTTTCAAAACTTATAAAGTGCAATACCCATTTTTACTCATCCCACAAAGCGGCGGTAATAGCTGTGGGGCAGAGCTGGGACAGCGAGCGTGACGCTGAGAAGCAGGCGCATTCGGCAATGGAATTTGCCATATCGCCTTTCTTCAAAATGTTCACGTAAACAAACAGGAAAAAATAAAAAGTATTATATACGAAGGAGGAGAACTTGTGAAAAAGATTCTCAAAACAATCCTGCTTGCGATATTGTGTCTGACAGTTTTGTCAGCTGCGGTATTTGCTGCTGAAAACATTACTGCAAACAGTGACGGAACTTTCCCTGCTTCCTATGCTGACGGAACAGACGGAGAATACTACGCGCTTGTTGTAGTAAAGGGCATTTATACTGAAACAGATACACCCGTAATTTCCGAAACAACTGTTATTCACATCGATCAGGTGATGGCGGGAGAAAACGGAGCATTATTTGAAGATTTCACACCTAACGCAAACGATCCTGCTACAGTTTATGTAGGCGGCTCAGACCTTGACGACGGTCCTGTGATTCTCGGCTACATCAACGCAGAAGAACCCACCAAGGAATACAAGGTAAGCGTATCGGTAACTGCTGACAGTGATGCTACTGCTACAGTTAAGCTTACAGCAGAAGGCGTTGAAGTAATTGCGGTTTACAACGAAGTAACCGATAAGTATGAAGCTACTGTTGCTGAAGGTACATATAAGCTGACAGTTAACGTTCCCAAGCATCTTTCATACACAATGAACGAGCTTGTTGTTGCGGCTGAGGTTAATAAGGCTGTGACACTTCTCGGCGGTGACGTTGATGCAAGTGGTACAATTGATGAAGTTGATCTTGGTAACATACTTACCGATTTTGCAAGTACAGATTCGGAGTATGACATTACAGGCGAAGGTACTGTTGATGAGGTCGACCTTGGTATAGTTCTTACAAACTTCAGCGTAGCGAGCGTTGTTGAATAATTAGGAGGACATAGGTTATGAAGAATTTTAGAATTGTAGTTACAGCACTTATGGTTGCTTTGTTGGCTGCTGTTTGTGTTTCTGCTGCAACTGTATCATATGATTTGGTTGCTTATGACGAAGAAGCAAATCAGTGGGAAGTAACGTTTACTTATAATCTTGGGCTTGATGAAGAATCTGATGAGTATGCAAATGCTGTGGTTGGTACTTATACCACTTACTTTACATTTAATCCCGAAAAGCTTGTTCTTACAGATACAAACTATGATGCTGTGACTGATTATGCAACAGCTAAGGGTGCTCCCGTATATTTCTATCCTACAAAGAGTGGTAGAAACGAATATACATACTCACTTACTGATGCTAAGGAAAAGACATGGACTGTGCTTGACAATGGCAATGTACAGGGCTACCTCACAGCATATACACAGGAAACAGTTTTCGAGCCTAACGGCACAACAGTTCTTTCCGTTGCTTTTTCACTTGCAGAAGGTGTAACGAAAGAAGATATTTACAAATCTGATTTTGTGATTGATTCAGTATACATCAAGGATACGGCTAATGACGTGGCATATGGTTACCAGTATACAAACGATACATGTGATGCAACACTTACTGTAGAAAACAACATAGGCGTTGAAGCTCCCGTAGTAGAAGAATACTGGAACGCAGGTAACGGCTACAACCTCGTTGATGCCAATAAGAATGTTGTTGCTAACAATTCTAAAGTTACAAAGTCTAATGAAACAGAAACTGCAGTTACAGTTAAGTACGGCGGTTACTACCAGAATACAGATAACTGGGCAGGTGCAGCTCTTAAGGAAGCTGTAACAGTTGACGGTCTTGAAATCGAAGTTACTTACACAGCACTTCCTTCTTCAACAGACTGTTGGGCATTTATTGGCGTTCTTGCAGAACCTTCAATTTTCAGTACAAAGGCAGATTCATATAACAAAGGTTATGTAAACCTTCTCAGATACGTTGATGGATACCTCAATGTTCGTGGCACAGAGTCATGGTCTATAAGCGATGACTACGGCAAGGGCGAAAGCTTTTTCGTAATTGAAGAAGGTGACGTTCTCAGAGTTTGCTTCGATAAGAATGCTGAAGACACATATGACATCACATATGTAAAGAACGGCACAGAAACATTCAAGCTTCCCGTTGCTCTTGACCTCGAAACTGCTCTCGGTGGCACAACAGGTTATCCTGTGGTTTCCGCATCGTGCCTTGGTTCAGAAGCAGGTGCGTTTGAGTACACAGTGGATGTTGCCCCCGAAGAAATCAAGGTTGCAAAGATTCCCGTAGCAGCAGGCGATACAGTATATGAATACACACAGGATAACAGCTATACTGTTACTGAAATTGATGCTGACGGCACGCACAATGTAACCGTAGATGAAGATGCATATATTAATGTTGTGGTTAACAGCGGTTACACAGCACAGAAGCAATACAGAGTGGATGCAGAAGCAGAAGGTTACTACATAGAAGTTGAATTTGGAGAAAACAATGTTCTTGGTAGTGCAGATGTGGCTATGAGAGCTAATGATCCTCAGGGTATCAAATTCTTTGGTTCAGTTTCTAATGAAGTGATTAGTATTCTTTCCAATAGCCAAACTGATTTTGAATACGGCTTCATTATGACAGCTGAATCTGCATACAACAACCTCGGCGACGACTATGTTCTTGACATTGCTCTCGTTGAAGCAGGCAAGGCTAAGAAGGGTATCGCAAAGGGTACAGAAAACGGCAAAGAAGTTGACAAATACTTCTCAAGAAACGATGAAACAACAGTTATCGCAGGCGTACTTTACGGTATTCCCAAGACAGCTGATGGCGTTAAGACGGTAATCGTTTCCAAACCTTACTTAAAGATTGGCGATTATTACATCTACGGAGAAGAAACAAAGTCTACACTCTATGACATTGCCAAGAAGCTTCTTGCTAATGAAAATTACGAAGCAGTTTGGGAATATGCACAGGAAATCATTGAAATTGTTAACGATACAGAATATCCTGAAGAAATTAAAAACGAAATCGTAATCGACGTAAGCTCTCTCTATAAATAAGTCGGGAAAGCTCGACAACAAACACGAGCTCCTGCTTTGGATTAAACTCCAATCATTGGTGTCCGAGTGCTGTCCTGTTTAACCTCCACAAATCAAAGCGGTCAAACTTGGTGCTACACCCGTGAAACCTTATATTAAATCCGTGTCTTTAATGCACGGTTAACAAAAACGCCAGCCAAATAACGGTTGGCGTTTTTGCTTTACGGATTTATGTGAATACAGACGCATTGCGAGAAAACCTGTTTCCGAATATTTCCTCGGCACTATTTTGCTTTAATAACGTCATATAATATGGCGGCTCGACAGAGAGCTGTCGCTGAGGCGTTTGGTAAACGCCTGAAATGAATTTTAAATGTAACATAAAACCAAGAATGTTAATAATGATACAAAGTTAAAAATAATTTAATAAACTATCTTAAAAATTGTCGAAATTGCATATTTACATTTTGTAAAAATAGTGGTATGATATAAGGGTATCAGTATGTTACAATAATATCAGGAGGAATATAAAAATGTCCAGAAGAAAGTTATCCATGGATGGTAACACTGCTGCGGCACACGTATCGTATGCCTTTACAGAAGTGTCCGCTATCTACCCCATCACACCTTCAAGCCCTATGGCTGAAGTAACTGACACATGGTCCGCTACAGATAAGAATATCTTCGGCGAGCCTGCAAGAAACATCTTTGGCGAAAAAGTAAAGATGGTAGAAATGGAATCCGAAGCAGGTGCTGCAGGTGCAGTTCACGGCTCATTGGCTTCCGGCGCGCTCACCACAACTTATACAGCTTCTCAGGGTCTTCTTCTTATGATCCCCAATATGTATAAGATTGCCGGTGAATTGCTTCCCAGCGTTATTCACGTATCCGCAAGATGTGTTGCTTCTCATGCACTTAACATCTTCGGTGACCACTCCGACGTATATGCTTGCCGTCAGACAGGTTATGCTATGATGGCTGAGTCCAATGCTCAAGAAATTATGGACCTTGGTGCTGTTGCTCACCTTGCTACAATCAAGGGCAGAGTTCCCGTGCTCAACTTCTTTGACGGTTTCAGAACATCCCACGAAATCCAAAAGATCGAAGTTTGGGAAACAGAAGACCTTAAGGAAATGGTTGATATGGATGCTATTCAGGCATTCAGAAATCGTGCACTTAACCCCGAAAGCCCCGTTCTCAGAGGTTCTGCTCAGAACGGCGACATCTTCTTCCAGAACAGAGAAGCTTGTAACAAGTATTACAACGAATTCCCTGCAATTGTTGAAGAATATATGGGCAAGGTTAATGCAAAGCTCGGTACAGACTATAAGCTCTACAACTACTATGGTGCTGCTGACGCTGACAGAATCATTATCGCTATGGGCTCTGTTTGTGACGCCATCGAAGAAGTTATCGACTATATGAACGCTAACGGCGAAAAGGTTGGTCTTGTTAAGGTTAGACTTTACAGACCCTTCTGCGCTGATAAGCTTATCGAAGCTATCCCCGCTACCGTTAAGAAGATTGCTGTTCTTGACAGAACAAAGGAACCCGGCTCTCTTGGCGAACCTCTCTACCTCGACGTAGTTACAGCTCTCGCTACAAACGGCAAAGCTGACATCAAGGTTGTTGGCGGCAGATACGGTCTCGGTTCCAAGGACGTTGCTCCTGCTTCCATTTTCGCTTGCTACGAAAACCTTAACGCAGCACAGCCCAAGAACGGCTTTACAATCGGTATCGTGGACGACGTTACAAACCTTTCTCTTGAAGAAAAGGACGCTCCCGACACAGCTGCACAGGGTACAATCTCCTGCAAGTTCTGGGGTCTCGGCGGCGACGGTACAGTTGGTGCTAACAAGAACTCCATCAAGATTATCGGTGACTACACAGAAAAGTATATCCAGGCTTACTTCCAGTATGACTCCAAGAAGACCGGTGGTGTAACAATTTCTCACCTCAGATTCGGCGACAAGGCTATCAAGTCTACATACTACATCACAAAGGCAGACTTTGTTGCTTGTCACAATCCTTCTTACCTGCTCAAGGGCTACAAGATCGTTAATGACGTTAAGCCCGGTGGTAAGTTCCTTCTCAACTGTCAGTGGAAGCCAGAAGAGCTTGACGCTATTCTTCCCGGTGCAGTAAAGAACTACATTGCCAATAACAATGTTGAATTTTATATCGTAAACGCTATTGACAAGGCTGCAGAAATCGGCATGGGTAAGAGAACAAACACAATTCTCCAGTCCGCATTCTTTGCACTTGCTAACATTATGCCCATCGAAGAAGCTGTAGAGCATATGAAGTATATGGCTAAGAAGTCCTACCTCAAGAAGGGCGAAGCTGTTGTTGAAATGAACTACAAGGCAATCGATGCAGGTGTTGACGCAATTGTTAAGATTGAAGTTCCTGAGGCTTGGAAGACAGCTGATGCAACAGCAGATAAGGTTACTGTTGAAAACAAGAGAGAAGCTCTTAAGAACTTTGTTGAAGATATCGTTCTTCCCGTTAACCTTATGGACGGTGACAGCCTTCCTGTATCCAAGTTTATGGATTACGTAGACGGTACATTCCCTCAGGGCTCTACCGCTTACGAAAAGAGAGGCGTAGCAGTTATGGTTCCCGAATGGATTCCCGAAAACTGCGTACAGTGTAACAACTGTTCCTTCGTATGTCCTCACGCAACTCTCAGACCCTTCGTTATGACAGCTGAAGAAGCAGCAGCGGCTCCCGGTGCTACAAAGTTTACTGCTAAGATGATAGGTAAGGGCTGCGAAAGCTATAAGTACACAATCGCTATTTCTCCTCTTGACTGTATGGGCTGCGGCGTCTGTGTAGACGTATGTCCCACAAAGCCTGAAAAGAGAGCTCTTAAGATGGTTCCTCAGGCAACACAGGCAGATCAGCAGGAAGTATTCGACTATGCAGTGGCAAACGTTGGCAAGAAGGAAACTCCTTTTGCAGATACATCCGTAAAGGGCAGCCAGTTCAACCAGCCTCTGCTTGAGTTCTCCGGTTCTTGCGCAGGTTGTGCAGAAACATCTTATGCAAGACTTGTTACTCAGCTCTTCGGCGAAAGAATGTACATCTCCAACGCTACAGGCTGTTCCTCTATCTGGGGCGGCTCTGCACCTGCTACACCTTACACAGTAAACAAGGATAGCCTCCGTGGTCCCGCTTGGGGTAACTCCCTCTTCGAGGACAACGCTGAACACGGTCTCGGTATGTTCGTAGGTCAGAAGGCTATCAGAGAAAAGCTTATCGGCAAGGTTGCTGAAATGGCACAGTCCGACAAGGCTTCCGAATCCTTCAAGGCAGCAGCTAAGGCATATCTTGATACAGTAAACGACGGCAAGGCAAATGACGAAGCAACAAAGGCTCTCGTTGTTGAACTTGAAGCAGCTGCAAAGGCAGGTTGCCCTGTAGCTCCTGAAGTTCTCGCTGAAAAGCAGTACCTTTCTAAGAAGTCCGTATGGATCTTCGGCGGTGACGGTTGGGCATATGATATCGGCTTCGGCGGTCTTGACCACGTTCTCGCTTCCGGAGAAGACGTAAACGTAATGGTATTCGATACCGAAGTTTACTCCAACACAGGCGGACAGGCGTCCAAGGCTTCCAACCTCGGTCAGGTTGCACAGTTTGCAGCAGCAGGTAAGGCAATCGGTAAGAAGGATCTTGCTCAGATAGCTATGTCCTACGGCTACGTATACGTTGCACAGATCGCTATGGGTGCTGATATGAATCAGACACTTAAGGCAATTTCCGAAGCAGAAGCTTATAACGGACCTTCCATCGTAATCTGCTACGCTCCTTGTGAAATGCACGGCGTTAAGGGCGGTATGGCTAACTGCCAGGCAGAAATGAAGAAGGCTGTAGAAGCTGGTTACTGGCAGATGTTCAGATACAATCCTGCTCTCAAGCTTGAAGGCAAGAATCCTTTCACACTTGACAGCAAGGAGCCTACAGCTTCCTATATTGACTTTATCAAGAGCGAAACACGTTACAGCCGTCTTGCTCAGTCCTTCCCCGAAAGAGCTGAAGAACTCTTCGCACAGGCTGAAGAAAAGGCTAAGGAAAAGTACGCTCGTCTCGTTAAGCTCGGCGAACTTTACAACTAAGTCGGGAACGCCCGACGGCGATATTCGCAGGAGGTTTTGGTGGTAACTGATTTTTAGTTTCCGAATGGACGTCACCGCCATCAAACAACGACGGCGGCGACTACCAAGGTTCATTCTCTGCGTATATCTAAATAAGCACAGATTCTCCGTCCGTGGGTCAAACAACGACCCACGGACTTGCTTTCTCTTTGCGGAAAAGAGAAAGTGAGCAAAGAGAAAGTTACTAAAAATATGAGATTTTTTTCACCAAATATTTGACAAATTAAATAGTATGTGCTATAATTCAGTTGTTAGTATAATACGGAGGTAATAGATATGAAAAAAATATTTATATTAGCTCTCGCAGCTCTTTTGGTCGTTGCACTTGCGGTGGCAGTTAATGCAGAAGATACTGAAAACTGGATAGCAGGAAACGGTTATAATCTCGTGGATGCTGAAAAAGCAATTGTTTCCGAAAATTCTCCTGTAACAATCACCGAAAAGTCTGCAACTGTTGTTGACGTAACGCACGGCGGTTACTATCAGAACGGTGAAAACTGGGGCGGCGTTGCTTCAAAGACAGCATATCCTCTTGAAAATCTTACAATCAGAGTTACATATACAAAGGTTCCTGCAGTTGACGAAAATACAGACTGCTGGATATATATTGGTGCTCTTTCCAAGCCTCAGATGTTCAGGGTTCGCGATGTTGCCGGTAACCCCGGTTATATGAGCCTTATCAGATTTTCAAACAAGAGGCTTGAACTCCATGACGGCGCGACATCCTTCAATGGTATCGGAAGCGTTTCATTTGCACCCGAGCTTTTTGATGTTAAGACAGGCGACTGCCTGACGGTTCAGTTCCTTAAGAACGAAGACGGCCTGTATCAGGTTAAGTACACAAAGGGGACTCTTACTGCAACAACAGAAAATGCATTTGACCTTGATAAGCTTCTCGGCGGAAAGGCTCACGTTGTTGTTTCTGCTTCCAGAATTGCTTCAGAAAAGGATGCTTTCGCTTACACAGTAGAAGTTAACCCTGTCCCCGCAGCTCCCGAAGTTTCCGTGTTCCTTGACGGCGGAAAAATCAACTTTGCTGACCAGGCTCCCGTAATTGTTGAAGGCAGAACTCTCGTTCCTCTTCGTGCAATCTTCGAGGCACTCGGTGCAAAGGTTGAATGGGACGGCTCAACAAAGACAGTAACAGCAACGAGAGACACAGATGTAATTAAGCTTACAATCGGCGACACAAAGCTCTATAAGAACGGACAGGTTGCTTATGAGCTTGATGTTCCTGCACAGATTATGGGCGGCGGATTTACAATGGTTCCAGTAAGAGCTATCTCCGAATCCTTCGGCTGTAAGGTTGACTGGGCTGCAGCTCTCAGAGCAGTTGTAATTACATCCAAATAATTAACGCCAAGCTTTGATGATAGACAGCCGAGGTATTTCCTCGGCTGTTTTTGCGACGAATGATTATCATTTTGCATAAATCCATAGAAACGGAGAAAAATAATTATGAAAATACTGGGCTTTCAGAAAATGACCCTGCTTGACTATCCGGGAAAGGTTGCCTGCACAATATTCACGGGCGGCTGTAATTTCCGTTGTCCCTTTTGCCATAATGCACTGCTTGTAACAAAGACTGATGAGGTGCAGGAGCATAATGCCGAAGATATACTGTCCTTTCTTTCCAAAAGAAAGGGGATACTTGACGGCGTTTGCATAACAGGCGGTGAGCCTCTTATGAATAAGGAAATATTTGATTTTGCAAGTCGTATCAAGGAAATGGGCTACAGCATAAAGATTGATACAAACGGAAGCTTTCCTGAACGGCTTGAAAAGATGATTGACGAAAAATTGTGCGATTATGTGGCTATGGATATTAAAAATTGTAAGGAAAAATATCCTCTTACTGCTGGTTGTGACCGCCTGGATGTGGATGTGATTGATAAAAGTGTACAAATTCTGCTGAAAAATAAGATTGATTACGAATTCAGAACAACAGTGGTAAAAGAGTTGCATAATGTTGAGGATATGGAAAAAATCGGCAGATGGATAAGTGGCGCACCGCGGTATTTCCTGCAAAACTTCGAGGATAGCGGCAATTTGATCGCCCAAGGTTACTCTGCTCATAAGCCGCAAATGCTTCTTGTGATGAAAAACGCTCTTTCGTCATTTTTACCAAAAGTTGAAATTCGAGGGGTGTAAACACAATATATTGTTATTTACCCCTTGACAAAACACAAAATATGCGATATAATATATTCACTCACCGCAATAATAACAATATATAGGAGAATAGAATATGTATAACGTAGTAAAAAGAGACGGTAAGCGCGTTCCTTTTGATTTGTCAAAGATAAGCGCAGCCATTACCCAGGCATTCGAGGCGTGCCAAAAGAAGTTTAACCCCGATATGATTGATTTTCTCGCTCTTAAGGTAACAGCGGAATTTGAATCCAAAATCGAGGATGACAGAATTTCTGTTGAACACATTCAGGATAGCGTTGAATCAGTTCTTATCAAGGCAGGCTATGACGATGTAGCAAAGGCATATATTATTTACAGACGCCAGAGAGAAAAAATCCGTAACCTCAATGCAACTATGCTTGACTATAAAGAAATCGTTAATAATTACATCAATATTAACGACTGGCGTGTTAAGGAGAACTCCACCGTTACTTACTCTGTAGGCGGACTTATCCTTTCAAACTCAGGTGCTATCACAGCCAACTACTGGCTGAGTGAAATTTACGATGACGAAATCGGTACAGCTCACAGAAATGCCGACATTCATATCCACGACCTTTCTATGCTCACAGGCTACTGCGCAGGCTGGTCACTTAAACAGCTTATTCAGGAGGGTCTCGGCGGTGTTCCCGGTAAAATCACCTCTGCTCCTGCATCTCACCTGTCAACTCTCTGTAATCAGATGGTTAACTTCCTTGGTATTATGCAGAACGAATGGGCAGGCGCTCAGGCATTCAGCTCCTTTGACACATATCTTGCGCCCTTTGTAAAGATTGATAACCTTTCATATAAGGAAGTAAAGCAGTGCATCCAGTCCTTTGTATACGGCGTAAATACACCTTCAAGATGGGGCACACAGGCTCCCTTCTCCAATATTACTCTTGACTGGGTAGTTCCTAATGACCTTGCTGAGCTTAACTGTATTATCGGCGGCAAGGAGGTTGACTTCAAGTACAAGGACTGTAAGAAGGAAATGGATATGGTAAACAAGGCGTTTATCGAAATTATGATTGAAGGCGACGCCAATGGCAGAGGCTTCCAGTATCCTATTCCTACCTACTCCATTACACGTGACTTTGACTGGTCCGAAACCGAGAATAACAAGCTTCTCTTTGAAATGACCGCAAAGTACGGTACACCTTACTTCTCAAACTATATCAACAGCGATATGGAACCTTCCGATGTACGTTCAATGTGCTGCAGACTCAGGCTTGACCTTCGTGAGCTTCGTAAGAAGTCCGGCGGTTTCTTCGGCAGCGGCGAAAGCACAGGCTCTGTTGGTGTTGTTACCATCAATATGCCCAGAATTGCTTACCTTGCAAAGGATGAGGCTGATTTCTACTCACGTCTTGACAGACTTATGGACATTGCGGCACGTTCACTTAAGGTTAAGAGAACTGTTATTACAAAGCTTCTTGATTCAGGTCTTTATCCCTATACCAAGAGATATCTTGGCACTTTCAATAACCACTTCTCAACTATAGGTCTTGTTGGTATGAACGAAGCTTGTCTCAACGCTAACTGGATTCAGGATGACCTTACAACGGAAAAGGCACAGCTGTTTACTCAGGACGTTCTTAATCATATGAGAGAAAGACTGTCTGACTATCAGGAAAAGTACGGCGACCTTTATAACCTTGAAGCTACTCCCGCAGAATCTACATCCTTCAGACTTGCAAAGCATGATAAGAAGCACTATCCCGACATCATTACAGCTGCAAAGACCGAGGACGATGCACCTTACTATACAAACTCCTCGCACCTTCCTGTTGGTTATACAGAGGATATTTTCTCTGCTCTTGATGTTCAGGACGACCTTCAGACTCTTTACACCTCGGGTACTGTATTCCACGCATTCCTGGGCGAAAAGCTTCCCGATTGGAAGAGTGCGGCAACACTTGTAAAGAAGATTGCTGAAAACTATAAGCTTCCTTACTATACACTTCCACCCACATATTCCATTTGCCGTACACACGGCTATCTGCCAGGCGAGGAATTTACCTGTCCTCATTGCGGCGAAAAGACCGAGGTTTACAGCCGTATCACAGGCTACTACAGACCTGTTCAGAATTGGAATGACGGTAAGAGCCAGGAATATAAGGACAGAAAGGTTTACAACATCGAAAACTCTGTTCTTAAGAAGGAAGGCACACTCAGCGAGGCTGTTATTGAAGCTGCAACAGAGGCTGTTATTGGCGAAAAAGCTTATACAGACGGTGCATACCTTTTCACTACAGCAACCTGCCCCAACTGTAAGATAGCAACATCGCTGCTTGATAAGGCAGGCTTTGGCTACGAAAAGCTTCTTGCAAACGAACACCCCGAGCTTACTGCCGATTTCGGTATTAAGCAGGCTCCCACGCTTGTTTTGGTAAAGGACGGCGAGGTGCAGAAGTACACAGGCGTGTCCGATATTAAAAAACTTCTCAATGCTTAAAAATAAGGGGCTGTTTAATACAGCCCCAATTCAATATAACGGAGAAAAATATGTACGATATAATTATTATAGGTGCAGGTCCTGCAGGACTTACTGCGGCAGTATACGCAAAAAGAGCAGGCAAGGATGTGCTTGTCATTGAAAAAGGCACCTTCGGCGGTCAGATAACCTATTCGCCAAGAGTTGAGAATATTCCCGGCTTTGTCAGCCTTACAGGCAACGAATTTGCCGAAAAGCTTGTTGAGCAGGCTTTAAATCTGGGCGCTGAAATTGAGTGTGCCGAGGTTCTTGAAATCAAGGGCGGCGAAACAAAGACGGTTGTTACCGATAGCGGCGATTTTGAAGGAAAGACCGTAATTATTGCCACAGGTGCAAAGCATAGAATGTTAGGCGTATGTGGCGAAGAAAAGTTTGTGGGAGAGGGCATATCCTTCTGCGCAGTATGTGACGGTGCTTTTTATGAAGGCAAGGACGTTGCGGTAATCGGCGGAGGAAACAGCGCACTTCAGGAAGCTTTGCTTCTTGCGGAAACGTCAAAAAAAGTGTATGTTGTGCAGAATCTTGACTTTATCACAGGCGAAAAGACACTTTATGACAAGCTTGTGGAAAAGGACAATGTTGAAATCATTCTCGGTGCTACAGTTGACTCCTTTGTGGGCGAGGACGAGCTTTGTGGTATTGTGATTAACACAGCGGAAGGCAAGAAAACTCTTGATGTTGACGGCGTTTTCGTTGCCATAGGACTTATTCCACAGAACGAGCCGTTCAGCAATGTAATTTCTCTTGATGAAAGAGGATATGCCGCCTCAACCGAGGATTGCACTACAAGCACAGACGGCATTTTCGTTGCAGGCGACTGCAGACAGAAAAAAATCCGTCAGGTGGCAACTGCCGCT
>JAZRKT010000021.1:0-7224 GCA_045646465.1 Eubacteriales bacterium
TGTCTGTAAACATAACTATGTTCCTTTCGCTTGAAGAACGGATAATAGTAAAAACCGATGCTTCTCAAATGTATATTGTGCAGTATATCATAAACATATTAAAAATGCAAGAGGTAAATTGAATTTATGCAAAAATGTTTACATTCACCTAACAAAAGAAAAAGCAGTAAATGGCTGCAGCTTTTTGCAATTGCTGCAGCCTGTAGTGCCTGCTACGTTGCAGGACGTCTTGGAATATCTGACGTTGCAAAGCCTTACGATTATGTAAAACCTATGTATCTTCAGTTTGATGACAACACATCAGATGAATATATTGATTTATATTATGACTCATCAACGGTTAATGAATCAAAAATGAATAATGACATCGAAAAAAATTCAAAAAATGCCGTTTCAGAGAAAAACACAGGTAGTAAACTTATATTGCCTTCAAATGTAAGCATTATTGATAAAAACGGGATAATCGTGGAAATGAGCCTTGAAGACTATGTTCTTGGATGCCTTGTTGGCGAAATGCCACTCAGCTTTCATCCTCAGGCACTTATGGCTCAAAGTGTTGCCATAAGAAGCTTTACTTTGAATAAAATCGTGGAAGGCTCAAAGCATAAAAATGCCGTGTCTTGTATGAATCCCGCCTGCTGTCAAAATTATGTTTCTCCCCAGTCAAGCGGTTATTCGAAGGAATTGCTTGAAGTTGCACGCCAGGCTGTAAAGGCTACTGAAAAAATAGTTGCAGTAAGCGACGGCGTGCCCATAAATGCAGTTTATCACGCTAGCAGCGCCGAAAAAACAAAAGACGGCGCCGACGTCTGGGGAGGTAAGGTGCAGTACCTTAAAAGTGTTAAGTCTCCCGAGGGCGAAGCCAAGATTTGTTTTGCAAACTATTCAGAAGGCGGAGGACACGGTGTGGGAATGAGCCAGCAGGGAGCAAATCTTCTGGGCAAAGAAGGAAAAAGCTATAAAGAAATCCTTGAGTATTATTACAGCGGAATTTCTTTTGATGTGGTACTTTTCGAATAATTATGCTTTTTTGTAGAACCTTTCAATTATTGTTTCAACAGCACGGCAGGGGATAAGTACTCTGCCGTGTTCTTCTGACAGCCAAATGTCAGATTTTGATGCCTTGGTAACATTTCCAAACTCGCCTACAGTTTCGGTAAACAATGGCAGAGCTTCTTTTGAAAATATAGTTAGACGGTAAATTCCGTCTTCAATTAACAGCCGTGAAGAGACACCGCTATATTTTGATGAAATAACCCTGCATACGTCAATAATGTCCTCTACTGAGGATGAAGAAAATATGTACCTTGACGTCGGTGTGCTTTTGCCACTAAGTCTTAAAAACAGCTCTCCACCTCCGAACTTGTCCTCGAAAAATTCTGCGTGGGTAATGCTACCGCACGTTTTTTTTCCATCGGTATGTATTTGTGAAAGAATGTGGTTTAACATTTTTCTTGAACTGTCCGAACCATCAAAAGCGGACGGACCGTATTTTTCAACATCGCTTCTTGATAGAATAACCTTGAAGCTGTTGGTTGAGATTTTGATTATATGCATTTTTCTACTCCGTATAATTGAGATATGTATATTCTACTACGTAACGGACGATTTGTCATTGATGAAAATACGGCAGAAGCACCAAAAAATACATATTGATAAAAAATGCCCAAATTTACTTTACAAATACATTATGTTGTGTTATAATATTAAGGATAAAATTTACAGCAAGAGGTAAAAATGAAGCTCATAATTGCAGAAAAACCCAGTCTTGGCAGAAATATTGCAGAAGCCATAGGTGGTATGCGCAAAAGACAGGGATATCTTGAAAATGATGAATACATAGTCACGTGGGCATTCGGTCATCTGTTTTCCTTAGAGGATATTGAGTACTATAACCCAAATCCCGACGGAACAACACGCTGGACAATGAATAATCTGCCGTGCTTTCCCGATAAGTTCGAGTTTTCCATTAAAAAGGGAAACGATAAAAAACCTGATGAAGGCATAGTAAGACAGTTTTGTCTTATGGAACAGCTTTGTAACCGTCCTGATGTTGACACAATAATAAATGCAGGGGACGCTGACAGAGAGGGTGAAATTATTGTAAGACTGTGTGTTGAAAAGGCTTTGCACAGTCCAAAAAAATTCCTTCGTCTGTGGCTTCCCGACCAGACTCCCGAAACGGTAAGAGCAGGACTCTGTGAAATGAAGAATGAAGCCGAGTATCAGAATCTTGCCAATGAGGGGCTTGCGAGGACGTATATTGACTGGCTATACGGCGTTAACCTTACAAGGTATGCAACAATAAGAACGGGGCTTTTGCTTCGTGTGGGTAGAGTTATAATTCCCATTGTCAAGGCAATATACGACAGGGATAAGCAGATAGAAAACTTTGTTCCCGAAAAATACTACGGCATAAAGAGCAATGAGACAACAAATGGCGAGGAGATAGAGCTTGTTTCCAAGCTTAAATTTGATAAGAACGAGCTTGAAAAGGCTAAGAAAAAGTGCGAGGATTATAATTCAAGAACGGCTGTTGTATCGTCGGTGAAGAGTAAAAAGGATAAGATTTCTCCCGGTAAGCTTTATTCCCTAACAAAGCTTCAGAACGTACTGAGCAAGCGTTATAAAATGAATATGACCGAGAGCCTTGAAATAGTTCAGAAGCTTTACGAAATGGGGTATCTTACATATCCCAGAACAAATTCCGAATACCTTGCAACGGCAGAAAAGGATAAGATAGCAAAGATTGTCGCAAATTTCAAAAATCTCGGCTATAAGCTGAAATTCCGTGATGATAAGACTGTTTTTGATGACAGTAAAATTGAGTCCCACTCTGCTCTGACGCCGACTTATAGGGTGCCGAAAAAGGACGAGCTTGATGAAAAGCAAAGACTTGTTTATTCCACCGTTGTTCATAGATTTGCGGCGGTGTTCTGCGAGGAAGACTGTATTGCCAATAAGACGGAGATTATAATCGACCTTGACGGACTTGAAGAATTCACCCTTAAGGGTGCGGTAATCATTCAGAAGGGCTGGACGGCATATGATGTTTATTCGGCAAAGGATAAACTGCTTCCACCTCTTGAAAAGGGAGATACCGTAAATATCAATTTCGTACCCGTTGAAAAGGAAACTACTCCACCAAAGCACTATACCGTTGAAACTCTCAATAACTACCTTAAAAATCCCTTCCGTGAGGAAAAGGCAAACGCCGATGAGGAAATGGGAGACGATGCTGAGGAATACAGAGCAATGCTTGAAGGTCTTGAGCTTGGTACTGAGGCAACAAGAACGGGCATAATCGAAAATGCCTGCAAAAGTAAATATATTCAGCTGAAAAAGGATACATATTATATATTGAAGGATGGCGAATTTCTTATAGAATCTCTGTCGCAGATGAATATAAATATGGATAAGCATAAAACAAGCGAGCTGGGTAAGGCGCTCAAGCAGGTGTTTAGAGGCGAAATTGACGTTAAGGACAGCGTTAAGATTGCAGTGGGCGAAATCCGTAATGTTTTCGAAAGAACTCAGATGCCTGTTGAAACTGATGATTATACAGGCTCCTACGGCGACGTTGTTGGGGTGTGTCCTCTGTGCGGAAATGAAGTAATAAGAGGAAGATATAAGTACGGCTGTCGCGGATATAAGGAAGGCTGCGGGTTTGGAGTAAGTCTTAATATCTGTAGCAGAAATATTTCAGTTACCAATGTCAGGCTGCTTCTTGAAACGGGACAAACGTCGAAAATTTGCGGTTTTATATCAAAAAGAACGGGGAAAGTCTTTGACGGAGCACTTAAACTTGTGGAAGGCAAGGCGGTTTTTGATTTCACATAAATTTATGTGATAATTTTATGAAAAACTGTTGACTTATTTGGCGGAAAAAGGTATAATGTATGCTATAATCGACTTTTTGTGAAAAAAAGAAAGGAAGAAACAATCAATGAAAAACAGCGTATGTTCATTTGTGCTTATGCTTTTGTGTATTGTACTTGCGGTTGTGATTGCAATATACGGTATAGGCGGAATCGGTCTTAAGAGCGTTATGGAGGATGATGCAATCAATAAAGGTCTTGACCTTGTAGGCGGCTCATCCGTAACATATCAGGCAGTAGCCGACGAGGAAGATGCAGACTTTGATATGACAACGGCACTCAACACCGTTGAAACTATGCTCCGTCAGCGTCTTGACTCTCTTAATTACCACGAAGCAACAATTGCAAGAGTGGGCGACGATAAGATAAGAGTTGATATTCCCGGTATCGACGATCCCGAAGAAGCAACAAAGAAGCTTGGCTCTACAGCAAAGCTTGAATTCAGAAACTCAAGCGGCGAAGTAATCATCGAAGGCGATGAGGTTAAGGACGCATTTGCTTCCTACGGCGAAACAGGCAAGGGACTGGGACAGGAATACTTTGTATCCCTCCAGTTTACTTCAGAAGGCTCAAGGCTTTTCGCAGAAGCTACAGGCGCAATGGCTGCTCTTAAGGACAGCGGTATGAACTATATCGGTATCTACCTTGATAATGAGCTTATTTCTCAGCCTACCGTTGACGAAAGAATTGACAGCGACTCATGTATCATCACAGGTACATTCACACAGGAAGATGCTATCTGGCTTGCAGATATCATTGCGGCAGGTAAGCTTCCCGTTGAGCTTGAAGAAGTAGAAAACCGTTTCGTAGGTCCTACACTGGGCTCCGATGCACTTTCCAAGAGCCTTCAGGCAGGAGCTATCGGTATTCTTCTTGTAATGGTATTTATGATACTTGTGTACAGGGTTCCCGGTGTTGTATCTGCACTCTCACTTGTTGGATATATTGCAGTATTTGCAATTCTTCTTGTATACTTCCGTGTTAACCTTTCACTTCCCGGTATTGCAGGTATTATCCTTACAATCGGTATGGCGGTTGACTCAAATGTTGTCATCTATGAAAGAATCAAGGAAGAGCTTAATTCAGGTAAGAGCACAAGAGCTGCCGTAAGAGCAGGCTTCAAGAGTGCATTTACCGCTATCTTTGACTCCAACATCACAACAATAATCGCAGCGGCAGTTCTTATTTACTACGGCGTAGGTGCAGTAAGCGGCTTTGCAATCACACTTCTTATGGGTGTACTCATTTCACTGTTTACAGCACTTGTGGTTACAAGAGTTCTCCTTTATTCACTTGTTGACATGGGCGTTTGTCCTTGGCTTTTGGGTGCAAAGAAAAAGAAGAACACAGACGTTGAGGCATAAGAGGGGAGGAATTATAAATGAAGAAATTCAACTTTGTTAAAAGCAGTAAAGTATTCTTTGCAATCTCCCTTATTATGGTGGTTGTTACGGTAGTACTTCTTTTCACCAAGGGCTTTAACCTTGACATTGAATTTGTAGGCGGTACAGAGCTTACATTTGACATTGGCAGAACAGTTACAGGCGACGATGAGGCTAAAATTGAGCAGATGGTTAAGGGCGTTATCGGTGACGATATGTACTCCAAGCTCAGAATCGTCGGAGATAATAAGGATAGCGTTGTTGTAAGAACAAAGCTTGTTGATACAGAAACAGATTATGATGTTCTCAATGCGGCAATTGCAGAAGCAGTTCTTGCACTTGATGAAGGAATAACAGTTGTTTCTCAGGGCGAAAACAATATCGTGTTTGCACTTCCCGTAAAGGAAGAGGCTGCTGATGAAACAGAAACCGAGGAAGCGGCACAAGAAGATGCAGTTGATGAACTTGACATTGAAAACGCAGTTGCTCCTTTAGTATATTCCGTATTCGGCGTGGAAGAAAACGCAGAGGGCAATCTCGTTGTGACCTATGACCCCAACAGCGAAGTAAGCATTCTCAGAGGCGAAATTGCTGACGGTATGGATGCTCTTTACGAAGAAGAAGGACTTGATGTAGTTCTCAGCTCCAATAACACAGTAAGCGCAGAAGTAAGTGACGGTCTTAAGAGAAGTGCATTCCTTGCAACATTTGCAGCAGTTCTTCTTATGCTCATCTACATTGCGTTCAGATTCCAGATCAGCTCCGCATTTGCTGCTGTTATCTGTCTTGCACATGACGTAATTGCAATGCTTCTTGCTTATCTTGTATTCCAGATTCCCGTAAGTTCAACAATTATTGCAGCTATCCTTACAATTCTCGGTTACTCCATTAACGCAACAATCGTTATCTTTGACAGAATCAGAGAAAATGTAAGAGCTAATCCTTCACCAAAGGAATTTGGCAATAACGTCGATGACGGTATTAAGTCAACAATCTGGCGCTCACTTAACACAACAATCACTACACTTCTTACAATTGGTTTAGTATTTGCTCTCGGTGTTACTTCCATCAAGGAATTTGCACTTCCGCTTATCGTAGGTATCGTTTCAGGTGCATATTCCTCCATCTGCCTGGCAGGTCCTTTGTGGAACGCATTCAAGAGACGTGCAAGCAAGAGAAAGTAATTCGAATTCAGATTTTGAAGTGGGTGCCTTTCGGCACTCACTTTTTTGTATTACTATTGAATTTAAGTAAAATTTGTGCTAAATTATCATTATTGAAAAAAGAGTGTACGTATATGAAATATAAGATTTTAGCTGGTGGAAAAACAAAAACAAACTGAGCCTGAGTATTGGTTTTGGAAAAAATTTTTGAATTTGTGATTTTTTTCAAAAAAGCCCTTGACAAACCTGTTTAGTAGTAGTATAATGGTCTTGTAATTTGGAGGTGTTATGTAATGAAAAAGTATCTTGTACCTGAAATTGAATTAGTTGCTCTTGCATCTTCGGATATCCTTAATAACAGCGATACCACCATTGATATCTCAATTCTTTACGGCAGCGAACAGCCTGAAGCTAATCTTCTTTCCGAGTATACCGGAGAACCCATCGAAGTGTAATTTAATTGCAAACTTATAAAACAAGGGATGCTATGCATCCCTTGTCGTGTTGTCGTTAAATTGACTTGGTTGATTAAAGTTTAAAGCAGGTGTTCCACCTGCTTTTTTATTGTTTTAGATGAGGGTCGCAAATAAAGGAGCAACTATTACGGTAATAATACCCGACACTGCAATAGAAAGACCGCCCATGGCACCCTCTGTTTCTCCGTATTCAAATGCTTTTGATGTACCAATAGCGTGAGCAGATGTGCCAAGAGCAATACCTTTGGCAAGGGAATTGCTGATTCTGAAAATTCTGAAAATTACGGGAGAAATTATTGCACCTAAAACGCCTGTAATAACAATA
>JAZRKT010000022.1:0-2438 GCA_045646465.1 Eubacteriales bacterium
CTGCAAACAGAGTTTCAGAGCTGTGGTTATATCCTGCAACTATGTATCAAAAAGGAGTGTGAAAAATAGTGGATAATGAATCGTTCTTCAAAATGCCGAAGGTGTTATTTACGGATAAATACAAAGGCTTATCTGCGGAAGGAAAGCTTTTATATGGCTTGATGCTTGACAGAATGCAGTTGTCAGCAATAAACGATTGGTGTGATAAAAACGGAGAGGTCTTTATCTTTTATACCATTGCTGAAACAAGCGAAGTGCTTGGTTGCGGTCATGACAAGGCAACAAGATTACAGCGTGAGCTTGAAAAACACAATCTGCTCCGTCGCAAATATCAAGGCAAAGGTAAACCTGCAAAGCTGTATGTTTTAACTGTGCCGAAAATAAGCACTGAGCCTCCGTAAAAGTCGCAAGTAATAAGACTGAGCAGAGTAAGACTGAAAGTTATATACTAGCCGAAAAAAGAAAATATATCTTTAATTTAGTTAGTGGTAACTTTAAGTATATAAGGCGACTTGGTTGAGGCACGGCTGATGAAATATCGCATTTCTTCTTCGGCTCGTTAAATATTTTTAAGAATCAGGAACATTTTTGCAGTTCTTATTCTCATTGCTTTTGGGGTGGTTTTGATAAAAAGAAACTGCCCTCACGAAGTGAGAGCAGCGAAAATATTCAGCTCAACAAATTGGAATTTAGCGAACGCATTTGGCGTTCTTATAGCAACTTGAATTGATTTTTATTAAACTCCAACATTCCTTCATCTCTCATCTCGCAAAGCTCACTCGACATTGCACTTCTGTCCACCGACAGAAAATCCGCAAGCTGCTGACGGTTGAAAGGAATGGTAAAGCTTGAACTGTTGTGTTTTTTAGCTTCTTCGGATAAATAGGATATAAGTTTTTCTCGTGTAGAACGCTTGGACATATGCCCGAGCTTTTGCACGAGTTTTCTATTTTTTTCGGAAATAGCAAAAAACATATTCTGCACAACCATAGCGTGAAAACGGCAGGCGGAAGAACAGGTTGTAATGATCCGCTTTACATCAAAGAAAATAACGGAACTTTCATCTACAGCGACCACATCATTCAGTAGTGCGCCGCTTTCGGGAGCAACGTATGCTTCACCAAACATTTCACCAACGGCAATCTGACTGAGAATACTGCGGTTTCCCCAATAATCATCTTTTTGAATATGCAGGTTTCCATCTACCAAAACGATAATGTCATTTAGATGCTCACCTTGACGAAGTACATATTCACCTTTTTTATAGGTATTAAGCCTTGCACCGAGGCAAGAAAGCATAGATGCTATTTCATCATCGCCCACACCGGCAAACAGTTGTGTTCTTTTTAAGACTGAAACATACTTTTTCATAAAACATCACTTTCCGTTGTAAAAACAACCGCATTGTTTTAATTATTATACTACAATAAGGTTGCAAAATCAAGAGAGG
Organism: Eubacteriales bacterium; assembly: GCA_045646465.1. Lineage (GTDB taxonomy): Bacteria > Bacillota > Clostridia > Oscillospirales > CAG-382 > UMGS1387. The sequence goes on from JAZRKT010000022.1 coordinate 1,451, forward strand.
AGAATTTTATGATTAGAAAAATTATCAAAATCGATGAAGAAAAATGCAATGGCTGCGGTGCTTGTGCCTCTGCTTGCCACGAAGGTGCTATTGAAATGATAAACGGAAAAGCAAAGCTTGTTCGTGAGGACTACTGCGACGGACTTGGAGATTGTCTGCCTGCGTGTCCTGTAGATGCAATCACTTTTGAGGAACGTGAAGCACCTGCCTATAATGAAGCGGCAGTGCTCGAAGCAAAATCCAAAAAGCAAGGAACTTTACCCTGTGGTTGTCCGGGAACACAATCAAAAGCCATCAACAGAGATAGTTGCGATTGCAGTAGTTCTACCGCACCGATCAGTAGTCAATTATCACAGTGGCCTGTGCAGATAAAGCTCGTTCCTGTAAATGCCCCTTATTTTGACGGAACAAATCTTTTGGTAGCGGCAGATTGTACTGCTTACGCTTACGGTAATTTTCATAACGAATTTATCCGTAATCATATTACTCTTATCGGTTGTCCAAAACTTGATGATGTTGATTATACCGATAAGCTGACCGCCATTATAGCAAATAACGATATTAAGAGCGTAACCGTTGGACGTATGGAGGTGCCTTGCTGCGGCGGTATTGAATACGCCGTGAAAAAGGCTTTGCAAACAAGCGGCAAATTCATTCCGTGGAGAGTTGTTACCATCTCTACCGACGGAAAAATATTAGACTAAACGGAGGAAGAAATAATGGAACAGAAAATGTTTTGTTTTCAGTGTGAACAGACAGCGGGCTATAAGGCTTGCACGGGAGGAGCCGGTGTGTGCGGCAAGAAAGCGGACACCGCAGAACTTCAAGATCAGCTGACGGGCGCGCTCATCGGTCTTGCCAGAGCTACCGAAGGCAACGAGGAACTTGTCACCGCAGAAACACACAAACTTGTATTGAAGGCTCTTTTTACAACGATCACCAATGTGAATTTCAATAACGAAACTATAGCGACACTCATAGATCGAGT
>JAZRKT010000023.1:0-13828 GCA_045646465.1 Eubacteriales bacterium
GATTAAATGCTTAATTATTCAACTGTTACGGACTTTGCAAGGTTTCTCGGTTTGTCAACATCACAGCCCAGAAGTGCTGCGGTGTGGTAGGCTATAAGCTGTGTTACCGTTGACACGGGAAACGCCATAAACAACTCGGAAACAGAAGGAACTGCAATTATATCATCAGCAAGCTCTTCGGGAATTTTGCATACATCCTTATCACGGCATACCAAAATTACGCTTGCACCACGTGAACGAACTTCCTTGATGTTGCTGACAGTTTTGTCAAAGAGGCTGTCGGAGTTTGCAAGAGTGATAACAGGAACGCCCTTAGATATAAGCGAAATCGTGCCGTGCTTAAGCTCGCCAGATGCATAGGCTTCGCAATGGATGTAGGATATTTCTTTTAGCTTAAGTGAGCCTTCAACGGACAAAGCATAGTCAAGACCTCTGCCCATATAGAACATATCTGAAACATTTTTATATTTGTCTGCAACATTTCGGCAGGTGTCGGAAAGGGAGATTGCTTTTCTTAAAGCCTCGGGAATGTCGTTCACAAGCTCATTTGTGTACTGCTTTGCCAAATTTTGGGAAATTGTGCCTTTTGCAAGGGCAAGTCTTATCGCAAATAAGTAAAGCAAACTAATTTGCACCGTGTATGCCTTTGTGCTTGCAACGGCAATTTCGGGCCCTGCCCAGGTGTATAGCACGCTGTCGGCTTCTCTTGCAATGGTTGAGCCTGCAACGTTGACTATTGCAAGGGTATGAAGCCCTTGATTCTTTGCAAGCTTAAGGGCTGCAAGGGTGTCGGCGGTTTCGCCTGACTGTGAAATAATAATTGCAAGGTCATTTTCTGAAAGAATGGGATTTTTGTACCTGAATTCCGATGCAATTTCAACATTTGTGCTGACTCTTGCAAGGCTTTCTATTGCAAACTTTCCCACAAGTCCTGCGTGCATTGCCGTTCCGCATCCGATTATGTGAATTTTGTTCAGCGCCGAAAGCTTTTCATCGCTGAGAATATCCTCCTTAAAGCAGGGAAGATCGTCTGAAATTCTGGGACGGAGGGTTTTGATGATGCTTTCAGGCTCTTCTGCGATTTCTTTAATCATAAAGTGTGGGTGACCGCCCTTTTCGGCAGCCTCAATATCCCAGTCTGCCTTTTCCAATTCTCTGTCAATAAGCTCGTTTTCGCTGTTGTAGATTGAAACAGAAGAAGCTGTCACTTCGGCAATTTCACCTTCAAAAAGGTGGTAGTATTTACGTGTGTGCTTAAGAACTGCAGGAATGTCAGAGGCGATAAAATTGCCTTCGTCCGACACGGCGATTATCATGGGACTGTCTTTTCTTGCTGCTAAGATTTTGCCTTCGTGTCCCTTGAAAATAGCGGCTATGGCGTAGGAGCCTTCAAGAACGTTGATGGTTTTTTGCATCGCCTTGTAGGGGTCACCGCACTCCATATAAAAATGATCAAGGGTGAGGGCGGCGACTTCAGTGTCAGTGTCAGATAAGAAGGTGTAATGCTTTTCCTTTATAAGTACGTCCTTTAAAACGCTGTAGTTTTCAATAATTCCGTTGTGAACTATCGACACATTTTCAGTTCCGTGTGGGTGTGAATTTCTGTCTGACGGCTCACCGTGGGTTGCCCATCTTGTGTGACCGATGCCACAAGTGGAGGATTGAGTACAGCCACTTTCCGACAGCTTGTTTTTCAGGCAGGAAAGTCTGCCTTTTGATTTGTAAACACTGATATTTCCCTGTTCACTTAAAGCTATTCCCGCTGAATCGTAGCCTCTGTATTCAAGACGTTCAAGTCCTTCAAGCAATACAGGAATTGCACTTTTTGTGCCAGTATAACCGATTATTCCGCACATATGTATTCTCCAAATGATCTGTGGCTTTTGGGAACCTCAGACCTTAAAAATTTTTTTTTTAGTGCATCATTTGCTTTTTGTACACATACGTCTTTGTAGCAAATGTAACGGCTGCACCTTATCCGAAGAGACATCCGCCGAATTCTCGATAATCTCTTACCTCGTCACCGCAAAATGCGGCCTGGCGCTAAAGCATTGACAGAAAAGTTCTTCTGCTGCTTTTAGTGATACGTCCGCACCCCAAAATGTGCGGATAAAGATATTGTTTCAGATTGTTTAATGCTTTTTAACTACTGTGCCATCGTTTTTGAAAATGCTGTTCTCCTCAATGAAGCCTCTTACACAGCTTGTGGGGTATGCGATTACGTTTTTGCCAAGAACTGTTCCAGGGCATAGTACTGCATTGCATCCGACCTCCGTGCCGTCGCCAACCATTGCACCGAACTTTTTAAGTCCAGTGATTATTTTTTCATTGTCACACTTGACAGTGACAGGTGTTTTGTCACTTTTGACGTTGGATGTAACAGCGCCTGCACCAAGATGGGACATATATCCCAAAATGCTGTCGCCTATGTAATTGAAGTGGGGTACCTGTACCTTGTCGAAAAGTATACAATTCTTAAGCTCCGTTGAATTTCCTACAACGGCGTTTTTACCGATAATTGCACTTCCTCTTATAAAGGCACAATGACGTACCTCAGCGTTTTCGTCGATAATACAGGGTGCGCCTATTACAGCGGTAGGTGCAACGGTTGCGCTTTTGGCAATCCAGACATTTTCGCTTACTTCGTCAAACCTGTCTTTTGGCAGGCTTTTACCTGTCTCAACAATGAAATTGCTGATGTTTGGCAACACTTCCCACGGCACGTCAAAGCTGTCAATTAAGGGCTTTGCAATTGTGTGGTTGGTATCAAAAAGCAAGATTGTGCTAATTGTCAAGAACTCTCCTCCTTTCTAAAATTATATGCGTTAATTTTATCCACTGTTATTATTATATCATATTAAAAAGTTAAATTCAATAGATAAAAGGAAAGCATTTCAAATTACTACCTATAAAAGTTAATGTTTTTAATATGAATTTTATCAAATATTACAATAATTCACAATTGCGTAACAAAACGGATATTAGAAAATCTTACAAAAAATCAAGATGTAAAGATTTAAAATAGCGATATTGTAATATTATATCAAATTCTGCGGATTTTGTAAAATACAAGAAGCTCACTTGAAAAATCTACTCTTGCAGTAGGTGAACACTCTGTTTTTCGACATAAATAACGGGTATAGTTTTATTCTCACAAAAATCAGTTTTTAAGGCTATGGATGGGAGCAGGAATTCTGCCGCCTCTTTTTACAAAATTGTCGCTTTTGAAGGTGTTAACAGGCATTATGGGAGCGTAGCCTAAAAGTCCGCCGAACTCAACCATATCACCTACATTCTTTCCGTATGCAGGAATAAGACGTGCTGCAGTTGTCTTGTTGTTAATCATACCGATAGCTGCCTCGTCTGCGATAATTGCGGATATTGTTTCTTCGGGAGTGTCGCCGGGAATTGCTATCATATCAAGACCTACCGAGCAGACACAGGTCATAGCTTCAAGCTTTTCAATTGTAAGCGCACCGAGCTTTACAGCATCAATCATACCCTGGTCCTCGGATACGGGAATAAATGCACCCGAAAGTCCGCCTACGTGGCTTGATGCCATTGCACCGCCTTTTTTAACGGCGTCATTAAGCATTGCAAGAGCTGCGGTTGTTCCGTGAGTTCCGCATCTCTCAACTCCCATTGCTTCAAGAATCTGCGCCACCGAGTCGCCGATTGCAGGAGTGGGAGCAAGTGAAAGGTCAACAATGCCGAAGGGAACACCAAGACGCTTTGAAGCTTCGCAGGCAACAAGCTGACCCATACGTGTAACCTTGAAGGCTGTTTTCTTTATAATATCAGCAAGCTCTGAAAGATTACAGCTTCCTGCCTTTTCAATTGCAGCTCTTACAACACCGGGACCCGAAACTCCGACGTTTATTTCAACCTCAGGCTCGCCGACTCCGTGGAAAGCTCCTGCCATAAAAGGGTTATCCTCGGGAACATTGGCAAATACAACAAACTTTGCACAGCCTATTGAGTAGTTGTCACGTGTAAGATAAGCAAGCTGTTTTACAATATGTCCGCACTTGTTTACTGCATCCATATCAATGCCTGTTCTTGTTGAGCCTACATTAACAGAAGAACACACTCTTTCTGTGCAGGCAAGTGCTTCGGGAACGGCATCAAGAAAGGCAAGGTCTTTGTTTGTCATACCCTTCTGTACAAGTGCAGAAAATCCGCCAAGGAAGTTTACTCCCACTGTTTTTGCAGCTCTGTCAAGAGTCTTTGCCGCAAGAATGTAGTCTTCCTTTGTCTTAAGTCCGCCAACAAGGGAAATGGGAGTAATTGAAATACGCTTATTGATAATGGGAATACCGTATTCCTTTTCTATGTCCTCGCCTGTTTTTACAAGATTCTTTGCGTAAGATGTGATTTTGTTATATATGTTGTCGCAGGTTTCTTCAGGACTTCCTGCCGCGCAGTCAAGAAGAGAAATACCCATAGTAATTGTTCTTACGTCAAGGTGCTCCTCGTGAATCATATTTATGGTTTCAAGTATATCTTTGGTATTTATCATAGTGCACCTCTTAAATTCTATGCATAGAGTTGAAAATGTCCTCGTGCATTGCCTGAATTACAAGGTTTTCGGACTTGCCCAGCTCCTTTAATGCATCGCTCATTTCAAGAAATTTCTTTTCCTTATTATCCATTTCTACAAGCATAATCATAGCAAAATATTCGCCGACGATGCTCTGGGAAATATCAAGTATATTTGCTCCGTATTCAAAGAGCTTTGAGCTTACCATTGCAATAATGCCTTTAGAGTCCTTTGCCGTAACTGTTATAACTGCCTTCATTTTCGTGTCATATCCTTTCACAATTATTTGATTCAATTATAATGTATAAACTGTAAATATTCAATGGTATTTTGTTACCTTTTTAGCTTTGATAAGTATATTTTGAAAATTTTTGAATTGTTGCGCTGATTTGCCACAATAAATGTTGACTTTTTATGATTTTGGAACTATAATTATACGGTATTTAAGGATTGGAGGTACGGATTATGAGTAATAGAAGAAATGCTTCAGACAGCTTTACTCCAGGCTATTGTGAATATCTTGTAAAGGCAAAGGCTGATAAAAAGGTGATTATTATACGTCTTATATCATTGCTTGTCGGCGCGGCGCTGATATTGCTGTTTATGGGGCTTTTGTCAAAAATTCCACAGGTGCTTTTCCTATGGTTTGTGGTGGTAGTAGGACTTGAAATTATAGTGTTTTCAAAGACGCGCCGTGAATTTGAGTATACAATTGCTTCGGGCAAACTAACGGTTGATGTAATTTACGGCAAAAGCTTCAGAAGAAAGCTTTACGAAGTAAGAATTGCCGATGCCGATACCATTACGTATGTAGGAAACGGTGCTCACGCTGTTATCGGTAAGAATAAGGAAATTTACGCCTGTAACAAAAATGACGGCGATATGTACGTTATGCTTATTCCTAGGGCTGACGGCAATGAGGGTACTGCACTTTATTTCAGCGGCTGCAGTAAAGTGCTTGACTGCATAAAGTATTACAACCGTGCCTGCATCAAAGAAAGGAAAGACTGATTTTGGTTATAGATTTTCATACCCACGCATTTCCCGATACACTTGCCGAAAGGGCTGTGTCACACCTCTATGAGCTTGGCGGAATGCCTCCCAAAAATGACGGCAAAATATCGGGGCTTATTGACAGTATGGATAAGGACGGCGTTGACAGGTGCGTTGTTCTTAACATTGCAACTAAACAAAAGCAGGAAACAAACGTCAACAATTTTGCAATATCCCTGCTTGACAATCCCAGAATAATTCCCTTCGGCTCTGTCTATCCCGGAAGTGATACGGCTGTCAGCGAGATAGAAAGACTTCACAGGGCAGGAGTCAAGGGCATTAAAATGCACCCTGAATATCAGGATTTTTTTATCGACGAGGATAGGGTGAAGGTGATTTACAAAAAGTGTGCCGAGCTTGGAATGATTGTTCTTTTGCATTGTGGAGGCGACGTTGCTTACCGTCCGCCTTATCACGGAACGCCGGAGCTTATCGAAAAGGTTGTCAGCGAATTTTGTGACACAATCTTTGTCTGCGCACATATGGGGGGATATGACCTGTGGCGTGAGTTTGCCGATACCGTAAAGCCCCATAAAAATATGTATATCGACACATCAATGACCAACACCCAGGCAACTATCGACAACGAAATCGGTCACAGAATATTTGCAACACACGGCTTTGACAAATTCCTTTTTGGAAGCGACAGCCCCTGGGAAAGACATTATAAGTCTATGGAAAAGCTTTATTCCTACGGATTTTCAGATGAAGTAAACAGCAAGATTTTAGGCGAAAATGCAGTAAGGCTTCTGGGACTTTAATTAACATAAAAATAAGGTGCATTTCCTTTAGGGATTTGCACCTATTTGTTATTTATATGCCAAAGGGGGTCGTGATGTAAATGTTCCCGTCCCTTACCTCGTACCTGTATCTGAACACCTTGCAAAGTAAGTCAATAGGCACCATTGGCAGACCGTTGTCAAAATAGGGCAGACAGTCAAGTGTTACTGTTTCGCCGTTGATTTTTGCCTTGCTTGTGCCAAGATAAAATTCAACAGAGCCGTGATTTGCCATAAGCAGAAGCACCTTTTTGTGATGATTCCACTTGAAGGCGGCGTTAAACCTGTACATAAATAGTCTTTCGGGGAATACGGGAGCAAGAGGATGGCAGCCATCCCATACAATGTCATTGTCAAGAACAAGGTCAAAGCCGTCAATAAAAATGTGGTCTGTCAGCTGCTCGGTCTTGATTCGGCAAAGCTTTATTTCATAAAACTCGCTTGTAATATTTGCGCTTGTGTTGGGGTCAATACGAAGCCTTAACAGCTTTCCTGTGTAGCTTGAGCTTGTTGCGTTGTCTGACTTTTTGGGACGGACACGCCTTGTATCGTTGCCAAGAGGAAGAATATATTTGCCAACGCCCGACTGTATTCTTTCAGCAACAACCTGAAGACGGGTCCATTCGGGATAGTCGCTTGTTGTATAGTATACGTTAAGTTCTGAAGGAAAATCGCTGTACATTCTTACGTAAATTGCATTTGCCATATCGCAGTCAAATCCAAGCTCGCCGTTGTATTCAAACTTTGAGTTGTGGTTTGTTGATATATTCTTGAGATTTACACCGCCGTCAAGAATTGTGGTGTTTTCGGGCGTCCAGTTTTTGATGTCGCACGTCATATCAAGAAGTACTTCAAGGTCGTCCTTGTGAAGATGAGCATTATGTGAAAGCCCCTTGCGCTCAAGACAGCGGATTGTTTTTCTGTCCTGTGGAAAAAGCGTTGACAGACGTTTTAACTGATTTGCCGTAGGCTTTATATTTGTTTCGGTATCGCTTGCACAGCCGCCCGTAAAAACCTCTCGTACACATTCAAGATAGCCGAACTCGTTAAGACCGGACGGCGCGATATATGTGCCTTTACCAAAATCGTTCCAGCTTGACAGCATTACAAACTTTTGCAACCATTTGGGTCGGTCTGTGTATTTTGGAAGAAGATTGTCCCTGAAGTGATAAAGCAGACTTCTGAAATCGGGAACACTTATGCAGGGAGTTCTTTCGGTATCCCAGGCAATGCTGTTGTAGCCTGTTGAAGCTGTGGGAATAAAGTGGTTGAACTTTGACAGAGCCTCCATATTTTCGTGGCAGCGTATCTGATAGGTATAGTCATAACCCATACGTCCCCAGCCGTAGGAGTAGCAGGCATCAATTCCTGCATCAACAATCTGTTGAGAAGGCGTAAGATTTGTGAAAATCATAAGGTCGTCGTAGCCTAATTTTTTAACCTCGTTTTTCAGATAGTCAATTTCTTCTCTTAACTTGTCAATACCTCCGAAGCTCTGTATAAGCTGAGAAATGTCATAAATACACATAATTGCCTTGTTGTCAATGCAGGCAAAGCGCCTGTCCGAGAAGAAGTTTTCAATCCAGAAGGGAACAATATATCTTCTGAAGGCTTCGCTTGATGCAGGCTGGCCGTTTGCTGCATCAAAAATAATGCTGAACTGCTGAAGGTCAGAATACTTCGCGTTGAGAAAGCCGTCAACAAGAGCATCAGAAAGTCTTGTTTTTTTGATAGGCTTGTTGCTGTCGCCGGGATACCAGCAGTAATACTGTGTGTTTACGCCGTTTTCAACCATAAATTTAATTTCCCAGTCGGCAACCTCCGGCAGTCCCTCGTCGTAGTAGCCGAGCACGGGCTTAGCTTCGGGAAACGGTGTGATGCAGTCCCACCCGATGTGATGGCCTGTCTTCCACAGCGAGCACATATTCATACCTACCGTGTAATCACCGTAGTCCTTGGGAGGAATGGGCTTTGGACAGTAGTCGTCATACTCAAAGATGTATTCCATCTGCACATTGTCGATTCTTAATTCAGCACCGTCAAAGGCTGTATATTCAAGACAGTCTATTGACATAGGCTCAAAGGTAAATTCATAAGGCTGCTTGCTGTTGACGTAGCATACGCCCTTGCCCTTTTTGGTGTCAAGCTCAAAACGCAGTCTGTACCACATTTCGTCAAGAAAATGCCTTTTATCTTCGCCGTTAAGGAAAAATCTGCCGTTTTCGGTTGTTACGTTAAACAGAACCTTTTTGCCGTGCTTTACGTCAAGAGCTGTTTTGCCACAGTTTGAGTAATTGAAAAAGTATGTGTTAAAGAGAATGTTGCCTTTCTGTGGGGAAATTTCCTTTTTTGCAACAGACTTTGAGCCTTTTTCGGATTTGATAATAAGCTCGTCGTCGGTGTTGATGTAGCATTCGCCTTTTTTCTTCCAGGTGTTAGGGAATGAGCCAACGGGGAAGTGGATAAAGCTGTCGCATACGGGGTAGTTGGCGTAAAGGTCGATTTTTTCCTTGACTTCAACCTCTGTTTTATAACCTTCCATTGTGCCGAACTTCAAGAATTTAAAGCTGCTTTCAAGCAGGGGAAGAGTAGCACGCCATTTCTGATTGATGTAGTAGGTGATTGTTTCCTCGTCAAAATCGAGAATAATTGTAAAATAGAAGTTGCCAACGGTTTTTTCGGGCTTATAGAGGGAAACGTAGCTGTTATCTGTGCCAAGAGCCGAAAATTCACCGTTTTTGGTAATAATTCTCATTGCATTGTTTTCTTCGGCATCATAAAGGCACATTTCAAAGCCGTCAAAATTACCTGAAAACACAACTGTTGTTTCAAGTGTGAAAACGCCTTCCTTTGCGACCTGCATTTCACGGGTGTAGGAGGTGGGAAATTCTCCTGAAATATTGGTTAAGGTGTAAGGACCTCTGTCGGTCTTTAAGGGCTTTGCGCCTCTGCCGTCGTAATTCCAGCAAGTTCCCACGCCATCGTGCCACGCCATATTGTGGAAATGCTGGCATATAAGATAATACGCAGGTCTTTTCATTAAACATTCCTCCCGGTTTATACATCAAAAAGCCGCAAAAGTGCGGCTCTTTTCTGTCAGTTTTCAAACTCAATATTTCCTTCGTCGTCCATTGACTTTATTACAGCAAGGCTGTGAAGGTTGATACCTCTTTCCTTAAGCACCTTGCCACCGTCCTGAAAGCCCTTTTCAATTGCAATGCCTACGCCTGCAACGGTTGCTCCTGCTTTTTGTACAATGTCAATAAGACCCAGGGAAGCTTTTCCGTTGGCAAGAAAATCGTCTATTATAAGAATACTTTCGCCTTGGAGCATAAATTTCTTGGAAACGGTTATGTCATAGGATTTTCCGTATGTAAAGGATTCAACGGTGCTTGTAAATACGTCGCCGTCGATGTTTTTGCTCTTTGCTTTTTTGGCAAATACCACAGGAACGTCAAAATACTGTGCCGCAACACAGGCAATTCCGATTCCCGAAGCTTCTATTGTCAGAATTCTGTCTACCTTAACATCTGAAAACAGGCGCTTGAATTCGATTCCCATTTCGTTGTAAAGACGCACGTCAATCTGATGATTGAGAAAGCTGTCAACCTTAAGCACGCCGCCTTTTGCTACTCTTCCGTCCTTTAAAATTCTCTGTTTAAGTGCCTCCATAATGTTTACCTCTTTTTATTTAAACTGCCTTGCTGTATCACAGCTTTATCTGTAAAATGTTTACCGCTTCAAGAAAAGCGTTTGCGCTCATACCGCTTGGAAGACCGTTGCTTTTGCATATGCTGTCCCGAAGATGTGCGCTGTCGTCACGTCCCGAATAGCCAAGCATATAAAGGTCCGTCTTTGTGTAAGCACAGTCATTTCTTTCCTGCTTTGCGTCTTCGATTCCTGCCTTTTGGAAAATGTCCCGTATAAGGCCTGCATCAATTCCTTCAACGCCGAGAAATCCTTGCTTTGAGGGAGCTGTTTTTCTGCTTTCCTTGCCTTTAATCTGAGGAATGTACAGGTTTATAATCTTTGCAGGGTCTGCTACAACGCTTTTAAGCTTGTTTCGTATTACAAGACCTGCACCGTCGCTGTCGGTGATTATAACAATGCCTCGCTTGTCGGCAAGCTTGCGGATAAGCGCACATTTTTCGTCGTTGTTGAATATCGAAAAGCCGCCAGTAGTCATAATTGTGCCGTCAATAACTGATTCGAGCTTGATTTTGTCGTACTTGCCTTCGACAATTATAAGCTTTGATGTTTTGATTTTTTCCATATTACATTATGAAGTTTACGTCGCCGGTTATTGCCGCAAGCACCGTGTTTATAACAGTCTGAGGACGCTTGTCGCAGTTGTTCTTGGCTTCGTAGGCTTCCTTTTCGCTGTGGAAGAAGGTACGCACCTCACACATTTTTCTCTTGTTGACAATCATACCTGCAGTAAGAAATGCGCCTTGCTCGCTTTCGTCCCTTTCAACATTGCAGTAATACTCAATTCCGTTGACGAGAGCTTCATAGTAACGCCAGGCACATCTGAGAGCTTCCTCTCGTATGCCGTCGGGAATGAAATCCGCAAGGTCTCTGACAATAAGCTTGCCTTTTTTTGTAAGACCGCATCTTTCAACTCCGCCGCTTTTGAGAATGTATATGAGATTGTCCTTGTTTAAGCTTTCGATACAGTCGTAATAATCCGTCATTTCAACAAGACAGGTAGCAATTACCGAAGGCTGAAGAATAGAGGTGTCAATTTCACTTCCCAGATTGTCTATAATCATCATAGTAAGAGCACGTATTTCTTCGGGCTTACTTAACATTTTACATCACCATTGTAAGTATATCATACTTTTTTTGCTTTTACAAGAACTTTTTGCTTTTTTGTATACGAAAAAATAAAAGCCTGCTCCCGTAAGGGAACAGACCTGTTTTTTTTACTTAGCCTTGAAGGTAGAGCATTCAGTTTCTCCGCAGGTGCCACTGTGGCAGGTGCAGATTTCAATTTTCTTTGCTTCGCATACACCGTCACCGTTGTACTTGCAGTTTTCAGCAGAGCAGGAGATTTCTGAGATGTCGCAGGCATCATTTCGGCATGAGCAACTGTTTGTAACACTTGCCTTGCCGGGCGCAAAGCTTTCGCACTTGGTTTCGTCTGTCATTCTTGCACCGTGTGTGCCCACTTCAATGGCAGTAAGCTTGCATCCGCCGTCGGTGTTGTACATACATTTTTTTACTTCGCAGGATATTCTTGTCATAATTTTTTCCTTTCGTTTCACTTTGGAATAGAGTATAAGCACAAAGCTTATGACAGTATTTTGTGCATCTGTTTTGCTATTATTCTTAAAACAAGTGCAAAAAAAAAGGCTTTTTCAGTTTTAAAAAAACGATTGCGGTGTAAAAAATGTGTATCTAAATTGTGCATTGCTCAAAAATTATATATGTGCTGTTGTGTTAAAAAACGTTGTCTTCCATATACTCGGCAATAGCTTTTTCAGCATCAATAACATCCTTGATAAATGACTGTGCGGGCATACGCAAAGCACCGTTTCCGAGAATAATCATCTGCTCGGGTCCGTCGCTTGTGGCAACTCTTACAATATGATTTTTTGATAGCTTGTGGGATACCTTTTCAATGTAGGTGTCTGCCGTTTCCGCCTCCTTGGTGTAAACAACCTTGATGTTGCGGAAGTTCTCCACGCTTCCGGGATTCTTGTGCACCTTGTAGGCATCAAAAACAAGAATAATTTCAAGCTGCGAAAAGCCCTGATAATTGCATAGACGTTCAATGAGAGCATTTCGTGCATATTCAAGCTTGGTCTGTGCCATATTTTTGTATTCATCCCAGGCAAAGATAATGTTATAGCCGTCAATCAGTAAATATTCGGGACCCTCGGGCATAGGTCTTGGTACTTGCTTTACAGTCTTTTTAATCTGCTTGTCTACTGACGGATTGTACTTGACCTTTTCCTCCTCGTCACGACGACGGATTTTGCCGTAGGTTCGCTCAAAGATTTCCATAAGCTCCTTGTCAGTAGCAGCAGCGGCACAAAAGGCTGCAGCTCTCTTTTTAAGAGCCTTGTGCTGTTCAACTTCTTCCTTGTCTACCGTGAAAATACTTGGAAGATGCATATAGCTTTCAACATCACTCCACCTTACAAATACAGCCGCACCGCTTTCACAAAAAATTGAGTCCGGACTGTTGTCAAGGTCTGCTTCGGGAATGTATCCCTTGCTTGCAATAACCTCGTCAGGGTTGTGGCAGATGTCATAGCCCTTAAGTGTAAGGGAGATTCTTCCTTTTCCGTGGCTGAAATCTGAGAGAACTGACGGATAGCTTCTCATTTCGCTGACAGGAGCTGTACCCCTTAGGGTGCTTTCTTCGCCGTCGCTGTCGGGAATACCCATAGTACCGCATTTGCTTTGAATGTCAGACATAACACGTCCGATGTTTTCACTGGGAACTGTAATTTCATAGCTATACCACGGCTCAAGCAGTACACAATCAGCCCTCATAAGACCGTGTCTTACTGCTCTGTAGGTAGCCTCTCTGAAATCACCGCCCTCAGTGTGCTTTTTGTGGGCGCGGCCTGAAACAAGAGTGATTTTCATATCGGTTATTGGGGAACCTGTCAAAACACCCAGATGAGTTTTTTCTTCGAGATGTGACAGTATCAGCCTCTGCCAGTTTTTATCAAGTTCATCTGTGTCGCAGTCACTTGAAAAGATAAGTCCGGTACCACGCTCACCCTTTTCAAGAAGCAGATGCACCTCGGAATAGTGGCGAAGCGGCTCGTAGTGACCGATGCCCTCGCTGACACCGTTAACCGTTTCCTTGTAAAGTATGCTGCCGGTGCCGAATTCAACATCAAAGCCGAAACGGTTCTTTATCTGATGCTTTATAATTTCAATCTGAATTTCACCCATTAAAAGAAGATGAATTTCCTGCAGAGGTTCGTTGAAGGTAACACGTAAAGTAGGGTCTTCGGCTTCAAGAATTTTGATTTTCTGAAGTGCCGTGTGAGCATCGACGCCTTTTGGCAAAATCACTTTGTAGTTGAGAATGGGAATAAGCGACGGCTCCTGTGAATCAAACTCAAATCCCAGCCTGTCACCGGGAAGAAGTGCCGAAAGGCCGGTTACTGTGCATATTGTTCCGCTTGAAGCTATGTCCGTGCTTTCGTATTTGTCACCTTGGTACAGACGTATCTGCTCTACCTTCTGACTGTACTCGGTGCCGTTTCTGTCGGTGTAGCAAATTATGCTTTTTACAGCAAGTGAGCCGCCTGTAACCTTAATATGAGTGAGCCTTGCACCGCTTTCGTCGTGGGTGATTTTGTATACTCTTGCACCGAATTCGCTGTTGTATTTGCGCATCTTGAGATTTTCGCAAATGGTAGCTAACAGCTCGCTTGTGCCGTTCAATTTCAAAGCAGAGCCGAAAAGAACAGGGAAGAGTGTACAATCT
>JAZRKT010000024.1:0-2153 GCA_045646465.1 Eubacteriales bacterium
ACCCGCACCAAAAAAAGAAGTGTGAGCATTAGCTCGCACTTCTTTTTTTCGTGTAGATAAAGCTGATCGAATCTTCACGCGCATTTTGCTTGCAAAATGCCAAGAACGCCGCGCAGATGTGACTTGAAAATCCCCTCCGCACAATACGCGGCGTTTGTGGAGAGTTCAAGTCCTCTTACCCGCACCAAAAAAAGGAAGAGCAAGCCATTTGGTTTGCTCTTCCAGATCACTGACAAAGCCTATCTCAAGCGCGAGATAGGCTTTGTTTTTTGCAAAGAAATAGCAAAAACATGAGGAAATCGGAGGTATCCCTCCAACATAGGTTGGCAATCTTCTTCATATTCTGCACGGCGGCAGTGAGGAGACACTGCTCGACAACCTTAGAAAGCCCCCGCATACGGCAATAACGGAGGCCGTGTAGTTCTTTGGAATCGGCAAAGCTGCGCTCCACCGTTTCCTTTCTTCTCTTGTAAATCTTCTTACCCTGTTCCGTATGAGTAAAGGTATACACCATATCCTTGAAATCTTCCCATACGTGACGGCGTAAGCTCTTTCTTTCCTGCTTCGCACTTAAACATTCCTCCCGTCTTGGACAATTTGCACATCTGTCGCCCTTGCATTTGTATTCCTTGTAACCGTTTCTATCGGTCGTTACATATTCAAGATACTTATGCTCGGGGCAGATATATACGTCCCATTCGGGGAGATAATGAAATTTGTATTTCCCGTATTTTCCTTTCTGTTGGCAACCTCGACGCTTTCCCATTGCTGCCTGTATGCCCATGTCGTAAAGATATTTACAAATATTCGAAACGTTGTAGCCTGCATCAAGCCCCACGTATTTTACCATAAATCCAAAGGTTTCAATCTGTCTTCTTAATCTTCCAAGATATGGCTTTACATCATTGGTGTTTCCGGGAGTTACGAATACATCGGTGATGATGTTATGCTTACTGTCTACGGTTCTGTGGTCAAGATAGAAGAAGCCTTGTGGCTTTCCGTCTCTGTGCATAAATCCGCTGTCGGGGTCTGTTGTACTTGCCTTAATAGTCTTGACTTCACCGCTTCCTCCACTTGTACTGCCGCCCTGACTGTCATCATCGAAATAATTTTCTTTTTCTTCCTCGGTTTCTTCTTTCAATTCATCGCCATCAAACTTCAAGGGCTTCTTACCGTGCGAGGCACGATCTTCGTTAATGGCTTTATTCAGGTCATCTATATAGTCCTTTGCCTCTACTTTAGCCTGCTTTTCCACAAACTTATTCTTGTTGGCATTTGCTTTCAGGTGCGTGCTGTCCGAATAGAGAATCTTTCCTCCAACAAGCCCTTTTGCCATAGCTTGACGGACGATCTCATCGAATATCTGCTGAGGAACGTCGGTTCCGTTGTATCTGCGGAGTCTGTTCTGCCATATTACGCTTACGTCGGGAAGCTTTTCGGTCAGATCGTAGCCGATGAACCATCTGTATGCTACGTTGACCTCAACCTCCTTCAGTAATCTGACCTCACTTCTGATTCCGTAAAGATACCCTATGAAAAGCATACGAAAAAGAACCTCCGGCTCAATTGCGGGGCGTCCGTTGTTCTCGCAATAATACGGCTTACAGATCTTGTTGATGAAACTGAAATCTATTGCCTTATCTATCTTTCGAAGAAGATGATCCTGTGGTACAAGCTCCTCCAATATTACCATTTCCAGTTTGTTTTGCTTTCCGCTTCTTTCCGTAAACATAGGTGTTTCCTCCGCTCTTCCTACTACACCTATATTATACCATATTTCAATTTTCTTGTAAAGTACGACAAAGGGCTCAGAACTTTCGTCCTGAACCCTTTGTCAGTGATCTGAGGACGCCTTTGGGCGTCCTTTGCGTTGTGTTTCGTGACCGTTTTAGATGATATGGTTATTTAAGATTAAATTGTTTAATAAATTCTTGTTTTAACCTTATTGTCTCGACCGTTTCGGAAGGATACTCTATTTTCGTTAATCTACCGTTGAAATATTCAAAGCATTTATGATGTATTTTGTCAAGCTTGGGTGTTACCGATAATTGATGTATTATTACGGGTTTGTCCGTTTCTTTAACTGTAAGTATAATATCCACTAAATAAAGAGCATTTGGCGGTAATTTAAGAAGGCAAATTATAACAATAAT
>JAZRKT010000025.1:0-3088 GCA_045646465.1 Eubacteriales bacterium
ACTCAAAATAATACATCATTCATTATTATAATTTGTTTTTAAATAATCATATTCCCTCTTGCGAGGAGAATCCAAGAAATTCAAACAAATTCTTAGTAATATTTTTTTTCAAAAAAATGCTTCTATTTCTTTTCATTATCATCATTAAAACCATTACCACAGTCCATACAAAGATAGACATAATTAGTGTTCATTACCGGATTCACGTTCTGGCGTCCACAATATGGGCAAAATTTTGCCGTTGGTTCTTTAACTGTAAAACTCTTACCACCCTTAACTTTACGCATTTCCTTTTCAGACAATACTTGTACATTTAAATTCAATTTTTCCATCATTTTACTTTTTAAAATTAACTGATTTTTATTATTTATTTTGATGCGCATCATTTTCTTCTTCATTTAGAGTAATTACATGACCACAATTTTTACACATTATATAATAAGTATATGCATTACAATCATTTTCTCTTCCACATAAAGGACATCTTACCCCATATTGAGCCGAGGAATAAAAATGCCCTCCTCTAATGCCTTTCATTTCCTGTTCGGATAAAGACTGTCTTGATTTCTTTTGATTCTTCATATAGCACTTGTTTTAAAGATTTCGATGAAGCAAAAGTAACGGTAAACCGCATTATCAAACCCTATCAAAACCCTACAATTTTCCTATCAAAGACCTACAAAAAGGGGATAAAACGTGATTTTTGAGCAAAAAATGCCGATTTCATCGCATTAGCCTCTGCTATGGATGAAATTCTTGAAGTCTTCCTTGAAGGGTGCGGAAGTACGCACAATACCTAATTTGGAACAGAGACTGCGGTTCCTATTATAGATGGTATTAATTGTGCGATTGAAAAAGAAAGGAATGTGTGCCGTAGGAAGGTCTGCCAAATAGAGACAAAGCAAGCGGGTTTCGTCAGCAGTCAAACGAAACTCCTTCTGAAGATGGGAAACGGCATGGTTCCATTGCTTGTCTATATGCACTTGCAGCAATTGCCAGTCAACCTCGTCCAACTTAACAGACGAACTATCTTGGTAGGAGTAATCCGCTACAATACGGTTGATTTTATCGAATACGGCAGGGGCATCGGACGACAAGGCGTCTATCTCTTGTTGCATTGCCGAGATTTCCTCCTTCTTCTGTTGCAATTCCTCCTGCTTCTGCAACAACTGCTCCCGTGTCTGTTGGTGCGCATCCTGCAGTTCGCGCTTTTCAGCCTCCGCCGCTTCCCGTTGTTTGGCTTCTTTCTGAAGATGACGGTTGCGAAGATAGAAAAAAGCCACCCCCCCGACTACCACCACGATGCACAAAGATACCACATAAACCATACGCTTATGTGAAGTCTGTTGCTGATACTCGTCCGTCATTTCCATCCGCCCCAACCATTCTTGAAGAGAGACCTCTTCTTGCTTGAATTCTTCCGTCAGATGCTTGGAGGGAGTAGAATATTGGCTCCTATCTGCCTGTTCTTTCAGCTCCAGACCTTTCTTGAGATAATAATCGGCAGAATCCTGTTGCCCGATGCGTCGGTAAGCGTTCCCTAAAGTAAAACAATAGGTATCCTTTGAAATTAACCCTTTACGCAAAGTAAGATTCCGCATGGCATAGGCAAAAGATTTTTCCTTCTCTCCCAACTCACCATATAATATGCTTAAGTATATGGATGCAACAGCTTCATGTCCTTTGTCCTTAACCTCTTCGGACAAACGCAATGCCAACATTAACAGTCTTTCCAATTCGGCATATTGCTTACGCCCGGTGGGTATTACCGAATGCGCAAGTAAGGAGGTAATCCAAAGCGCAGTGTCCTTCAGTTCTTCCGCAGTCTGTTCGGCCAAATAAAAAAGCGAATCGGCCAAAATGCGAGGCGGCTCTGTGCGCAGGCGCAGTCCCTCGAAGTAGTACACATTGGCCAGCTCATGATAAGCATCGGCCAGCAGGCGGGTGTAGTCTATCCGCTTGGCGAGACCAATAGCGGTATTGTAATGACGAACCGTTTCGTCGTAATACCCCAAGTCGCGATATGCTACTGCATAAAGCCGTTGGGCACGGGCCTGCATCAGGGTGTCCTGTCTGTGCTTGTAATAAAGGACAAGGTGGTGTAAAGAGGTGGTATCCTCCAGCTTTATCTTATTGTGCAATTGTGCCTCTGCCATCAGCAACCGGTGGTAGGCGCTGTCGTCTTTCGTAAGCGGCTCGTCCTGAAAGGCTGTTTGCAGCAGGTAGTAAGCCGTATCGGGAACGGTACGAAGCATGCCGTCCACCTCCTGCAGCAAGGAGCGCACCGTAGTACCCTGCCTGAAGGTACAGGCAGACACTGCAAGCAGCAGGAACAACAGGGTGTGTAGGGCTTTCTTCATAAACTGTTTTCACGACTTATTTTCGCAAAGGTAATAAAAAAGGTCGGCATCCTCACCAGAGGAGCCGACCTTTTTTATTTATCGAGCAATGATTATTCTGCTTCGTTGTAATCAACTACATTCTTACGATTAGCCAAGATGCGGTCGTATTCGTCCTTCGCACCGACAATAATCTTTTCGAATTCACGCTGACCGGTACCGGCAGGAATCAAGTGACCACAAATCACATTTTCCTTCATACCTTCCAAGCGGTCCACCTTGCCGTTGATAGCAGCTTCGTTCAATACCTTGGTAGTTTCCTGGAACGATGCAGCCGACATGAAGCTGGATGTACCCAAAGCAGCACGAGTGATACCTTGCAAAATCTGAGTAGAAGTTGCAGGGATGGCATCGCGTACTTCTACCGGCTTCAAGTCACGACGCCTCAACATACTGTTTTCGTCGCGGAGCTTGCGGGCTGTTACAATCTGACCCGGTTGCAATACTTGAGAGTCGCCGGCATCCACAACCACCTTCTTGCCCCAGATGCGGTCGTTTTCTTCCATGAAGTCTTGCTTGTCAACCACCTGCTGTTCCAAGAAGCGAGTGTCGCCCGGTTCAACGATTTCTACCTTACGCATCATCTGACGAACGATGATTTCGAAGTGCTTGTCGTTAATCTTCACACCCTGCAAACGGTAAACGTCCTGAACTTCGTTCACAATGTATTCCTGTACGGCAGTAGGACC
>JAZRKT010000026.1:0-12425 GCA_045646465.1 Eubacteriales bacterium
TGTACGGGTGTGCTTGTCGGATATATAGCGTGTCTTATATGTCATTTTATATTTGGAACAAACCTCACAGTTTGCCTTGCTAGCTGCCTTGTAATGTTCACGGACTGGTATATTCAATATCTTGACATAAAAGAATCTACAAACATAAGACGTCTGATAACAGGAATTATGGGCGGCTACGGTGTTATGGGAATACAGATTTTCTGTGTAAAATTTGCAATTAAAATAATTAGAAAACTGATTGTTTTGCTGTAAAACTCCACTTAACATGATAATTCGTCATCTCATACAACAGATCAGAATCAAAACAAATTCCGCATAGAATAATGGCAAAACAAAAGACTTAATCCTTCAATGCCTCGCATCAACAGAAGCATACAATCGGAGGGCGTCTTCGGGGTCATCAAGGAAAATTACAAATTACGTCAGTTTTTGCTCTGAGGCAAAAACAAGGTTTCAGCAGAAATCACACTGCTTGCAATTGCCTGCAACATTAGCAAATATCACAGTAAAATTCACAACAATCGCACCGCTTATCTTCTTCACAGTAAACTTTCGGCTTAATTATTCAAAAAAATGAATGTTGTTTGCAAGTGCTGAATACCATTTGCTTTTAGCACCCTTTTTGGGTGTTTTTTGCTGTTTTGGGCGTAAAAATGGAGCTGTTGTCAACTCGATTAGAAAAATCGTTTTGAGACAGCTCCTTTAATTATATATTAAACTTAAATTATAAACGCCGCAACCACAGCAACCACAATAGACGGCAATAAATTTGCAACTCTTACCTTTTTGCCGAACATCAGGTTTATTCCCACACAGAAAATAAGAACCGAGCCGATAAAGGAAAGATTTGCAAGTGCAAGAGGTGTCATAATCGGCTTTATAAGTGTTGAAAGTGCCGTAACAAGCCCTTGAAATGTTGCAACGGGTAAGGCAGAAAATACACAGCCCACACCCTGCGAGCTTGCCATAACAAGAATGATGATAAAGTCAAGAATTGCCTTTGTGACAAGCACCGAAATGTCGCCCTCAAGTCCGTCCTTGATTGAGCCGACAATTGCCATTGCACCTATGCAAACGGTAAGAGACGAAGTGACAAAGCCATCAACAAATCGGCTGTCCTTGGCATTGCCGGTTTTGATTTTTAACCATTCTCCAAACCTTTCAAAGGCGTCCTCAAGATTGATAATTTCGCCGATGATGCCGCCAATGCAAAGACAGCCTGTCAGTAACATCGAGCCGCCGCTTATAATATTGCCCTGCGATACCGACAGCATACCCTCAAAAGCACCTGATGCACCTATAAATAATACACTTATTCCGCAAGCCATATTAAGAGTAAGCCTGATTCGTTCGCTTATTAGCTTCCCGAAAAGAAGACCTATAATACCGCCCAGTATAATTGCGGCGGTGTTTATTATTGTACCAAGTCCCGGCATAAATCTCCCACTTTCCAATGTCATACTCAGTAATTATACCATTTTTCACCGCTTTGTCAAGTAGTGCGTATTGTCAAAATTGTTATATTTTTCAGCATAAATCCTAAAAGTAAATTCACTGTGGAATTCACTAAACATAAAAAACATTCAAATTTTTTGAAAATGCTTTAAAAAGTATTGAATACTGAAACTTATTATGCTATAATTATAATTACAAGATAAAAGTATTATATTTGTGACATTGAAAAGAAACACAGCGAGATTATAAAGAAAACCTATGACAATGCAGTAGGCGTGCGATAAAAAAGTGTACTTTATTGACAGTAAAGCTCTTATGGCATTTCAAAAATGAAGGTACCGTTTATAACGGTCATGCTATGGAACAATCATAACAAGCAAGGAACAGGGAAAATACGTGCCGGTTGTTGAACGCCTTTCGGGACTTTGTACAGTCAATAAATGACCCCCTACAGTTTTCTTACACCTGATGGCTTTGGCAAGGGTACAACAAGATGGCAGTAATGAATACCAATGACGGAAATATAAGAAATATAGACATAAAAGAAGTGCAGGAAATACTTGAAAGATATTTTCTGTAACGCGGAGGTATAAAAATGTATATTGTAAAAAAAGCATCAAAGGTAATAAAGTGCGCCTTTGACAAAGAATGGGAAAATGCAAACGTTGCACTTGTCGATACCGTAAACTGGGATATTTATCCCGACAAATACAACGTAAAAGCTCAGCTTCTTTACAGCGAGTACGGTCTTCACGTAAGAATGGAAACCGACGAAAAGCCCTTACGCATTACTCAGACAGAGAAAAATAGCGCAGTATTCGGGGACAGCTGTATGGAGTTTTTCTTCAAGGGCAATAAGGACGACGCAAGATATATGAACTTTGAGTTCAACGCAATGGGCACGATGTATCTTAACTTCCGTACAAGTCGTTATGACGGTGAGCCTCCCGTAGAAAATGCCGACTATTTCGGCGTTCAGTCTACCATAACAAGCGACAAATGGGTGTTGTTTTACACAGTTCCCTTTGAGTTTCTCAACAAGTACTACGGCTCATACACCAAGGAAATGCTGGGCAACTTCTACAAGTGCGGAGATTTAACAGTCAAGAAGCATCTTCTCAGCTACTATCCCGTAAAAACCCAAAAGCCTGATTTCCACAGACCCGAGTACTTCGGAAAGATTGTTCTTGAGTGATTTTTTTACTGTCTTTACCTTTTTGGTAAAGGCAGTTTTTCTTTCTTTAGTTACTTTTATGCTTGGCAGGATGTTCCGAATGCGGTCAAAAGGCGAGAACTTAAAAAAGATAAAGAATAATCATCTCATCTGTTAATTAAAAGGCTACATTGTGTTCGTTGACAAATAAAGCGGCGTATGCTATCATAAAGTAGTAAAATTCTACTGTTTGGAGAGATACTTTTGAAAATCATACATACAGGCGACCTTCACCTTGATTCACCATTTTCGGGACTTGATCCCGTCACCTCTGAAAAGCGCAGAGGAGCATTGCGTGCGGCGTTTTCGTCACTTGTGGTGCTTGCAAAAACGGAAAACGTACAGCTTTTCCTTATATGCGGTGACTTGTTTGACGATGAATGTATAACAAAAGATACAATTAACGCCGTTATTAACGAGATGGCTTCTTTTAAGGAGTGCACCTTTGTAATAACGCCTGGCAATCACGACCCCTATAATCAGTCGTCTCCCTACAGACTTGTAAAGTGGCCTGATAATGTGTTTGTGTTCAATACCGAGTCTCTCAGCTTTGTTGAATTTGAACACCTTAATACACGAATTTATGGCAGTGCATATTTTGAAAGTACCAAGACAAGCTTTTCCGATTCTGTTTATAAGGCTAAGCAGGACGGAAAAATCAACATCCTTATGCACCACGGCGATATTGATTTTTCACGGTCGGTGTACTGTCCTTTAAATGTAGCCGCACTAGACGGCTCAGGCTTTGATTATGCAGCTCTTGGGCATATCCATAAGGGAACTGAGGTTTTAAGCTCTGGCAGTACAAAGTACGCCTACTGCGGATGCATAGAGGGAAGAGACTTTGGCGAAACAGGCTATAAGGGGGCAATAATTGGCGACATTGAAAAGGGTGAGGTAAATCTTAGGCACGTGAGAATCGGTGCAAAAAGATATGAAACGGTAACTATTGACGTAAGCGGTGCAAATGCCTTTTCCGACGTGCTTACAGATGTAATAAATGTGTGCACAGGCTTCGGAGGAGATACACTTTTAAGAGTTGAGCTTACGGGAATTACCTCCGAAGGGTTCTCAGCAGATGAGGAACTTTTGCGTCAGGCGGTGCCTTCGGTTTCTTACCTTGAAATCAAGGATAAAACCCAGCCTCTTATGAACATTTCACGCCTTAAAGAGGATAAAACCCTTGCAGGAGAGTTTTACAGAAAGCTTGAAGATAAAATCAACAGAAATGATGAACAGGAACGCAGGACTGCCGTTCTTGCGCTGAAATATGGTCTTCGGGCGATATACGCAATGGAAATCAAAGCATAAAGGAGACGTTATGAAAAAGATACTCATTTTTGTACTTGCCGTTTTTGCAATGACCTTGACAAGCCTTGCAAAGACGTATACAGTAGACCTTATTCCGCCAGAGACGGTCGAGTATACACTTGATGAATATGAAGATAGCCTCAAATGCACGCTGTTTATCGAGGAGGACGGTCTTTTCGGACTTAAGGTGATACAGCTTGCTTCAAGTGAATACGAGCCTAAAATCAAGGTGACACTTTCCAAAAAGGGCAAGGAGCTTTCGGGCTTTACCACGGAAAAAAGCGGGTTTTACTACTATGATTTTTATATGCTGGAGGGCCTTGAGGAAGGTGAATATGACTTAAAAATCGAGAACGCTGCAAAGTTCACCGATACATCTTTTGTGATTGAAACCTCTTTCACGCCATGGAAAAGTATCGAAAAGCAGGACAATAAATCCTTTGAAAAGGCAACAAAAATGGAGCTCGGCGAAAGATATAAGGGAGGAATAATGCTTGCAGACGAGGCTGATTATTTTTCCTTTGAGATGCCAAATGACGGTTATGCAGTAATTGACCTTTACAGCCCCAATCTTAAATATTTTAGCCTCTATGACAACGAATATAACCTTGTGGGCACTATGAATGTGGCAATTGACGAGGCGGATACAGTTTTCGAAACACGTTGCGGACTTGCTAAGGGCACATATTACATTTCGGTAACGCCTGAGCTTGATTTTCAGGATCCGAACTATGCACTTGAAGTAAAGCCATATTACGATGCTGTGTTTGAAAAGGAGTACAACAACACCTATCCTACGGCTACTCTTTTGCCGGTGACGGGTAAGGGCGGGGAAATGAGAGGGAATCTTTTCGGTGCCGATGACGTTGACGTTTACTCTTTTACACTTGACGGCGACGGATATGTTACGGCAAAAATCACAGACCTGTACCTGACACGCTACGGACACTACGACTTTTCAATCCTTGAAGCAGACGGCACGCCCATTGTCACCCGCACAAATTGCAATACCTATGCTTTTGAAAACGTAAAGCTTGAAAAGGGCAATTACTATCTTGCCGTTTCCTGCTCAGATGAAAGAAATTTCACTTCCTTCGGATATAAGGTGAGTGTTGATGCTGTTATTATCGATGAAGAAACCGAGCAGATAAAGCCCGAAATCGAGCAGTTCAGCGACATTTCCTCCGATGACTGGTATGCAACGGATGTTTTGAAGGCACGCCAAATGGGACTTATAGACGGTATGGGAGGCAACAGATTTGTGCCTATGGGAAATGTGACAATTGCTGAGGCTGTTACAATGGCGGCAAGAATGTACGAAAGACATTTTGGCAGAGAAATTACACCTGTTTCTGATGACGGTGCAAAGTGGTATTGGAAGTACGTTATGTACACAATTGCTACAGAAATCATCAGCCCCGACGATTTTGACAATTACGACGCAGTTGCAACAAGAGCGCAAATGGCGTATATTTTTGCAGGAGTGCTGAAAAACGCCGAGCTGCCGGGCATCTTAGCTTACGAGGCAGACATTCCCGATGTCGACGAAAATCATAAATATGTTGACGAAATACAGCTTTTGTATAAGCTGAATATTCTAAACGGCGTTGATGAAAAAGGAACTTTTCTTCCTGAAAACAATATTACACGTGCCGAAAGTGCGGTTATAATGCTCAGGTGCGCAGAGCTCTTGGGTATAAATTAGATAAAAAAACAGCACCGACGTAAAAATCGGTGCTGTTCTTTGTTTTTATAATATGTAATTAGTCTACTTTGGGATACTTAATAACGATAGGCTTGTCCTCTTGTGCAGACTGTACTGCAGCACGAGCAACAGCAACTGTTTTTGCACCTTCCATTGAGGTTATCGGTACATCCTTGCCTGCAAGAAGAGCTTCCATAAACATCTCAGCTTCGCCCTGAGTATTGTGGTTGTTTGCATCAGCAGAGATCTTTATAGCACCCCATTCTTCGCGCCAATTTTCGTCAGTCTTAGTATCTTCGTAAAGGGTAATGTGATCGCTTGTGTTGTCGCAGATAATTGTACCCATCGTGCCGTAGAATACCGAACGCATAGTGTAGGGACGCTTACAGCCGATTGAAACAAAACACTTACCTAATACATTGTTGGGGAATTTGTAGAGAGCAACTGTACAGTCGTTTGCAGGCCAATCAAGACACTTGTGGTTTGAAATTGCATAAACCTCAGTGGG
The DNA here is from genome assembly GCA_045646465.1 of Eubacteriales bacterium. Taxonomy (GTDB): domain Bacteria; phylum Bacillota; class Clostridia; order Oscillospirales; family CAG-382; genus UMGS1387. The sequence continues at coordinate 6,196 of JAZRKT010000026.1, forward strand.
GTCACCTGCAACCCAGCGAAGCAGGTCAACTGCATGGCATCCGCCACCGATAAAGCCGTCACGCTCAGGTGTAGCTCTCCAGTTGTCGTAGCCTGCTCTGCGGTAGTAGTGAGCGTATTCGCTTTCAACATAGTAAAGCTCACCGATTCTGCCTTCGTCAATAAGCTGCTTTGCCTTGATAAAGTTGTCGGTGAAACGGCAAATCTGACCAATCATCAGCTTTCTGCCGGTTTCCTTTTCAACTCTCATCATTTCTTCACATTCTTCTACAGAAAGTGCCATAGGCTTTTCGCAAAGTACGTCCTTGCCTGCTCTGAGAAATGCGCATGCAATTTCGCAGTGAACCTGGTCAGGTGTTACGATAATTACTGCATCCAGCTTTTCATCATTTAATAAGTCTCTGTAGTCCTTTACAGCGATTTCAGCACCGTATTGTTCCTTAACCACATTAAGTCTTTCATCACGTGCGCTGTCGCATACGGCATACAGATTTATGCCCTCAACGTTCTTAATACCATCAATGTGGCGACGTCCCATTCCGGAACAGCCAATAACAGCAATGTTCAAAGTTTTTTTACTCATAATACTTGCTCCTTTCAGTATTTGGTAATATAATTATAGCATACGCGATGAATATTTCAATACAAATTTGTTTGGTGTTTTCTTCAATTTGTTGGGAGAATGAGTATGAAATACGTTTATTTAGGTAAAGAACACAGAGAGGAACCATCCATTTGCAGTACAGGTATAGATAAAAATCTTACTCCGGGTATTACATACGGACCCGTTGTGCGTGACATTTATACTGTTGAGTGCTGTACAGGCGGATACGGTTCGGTCATTATTAACGGCAATGAGTTTTTCGTTCAAAAGGGAGACTGTTATTTTCTTTTTCCCGGAGATGTAGTAGTGCACACAGCCGATATGAAAAATCCAAGAGAAGGAGTATGGTGTGCTATAGACGGATTGCAGATAGGAACGGCGCTTCTCGAAGCGGGTATAACCAGCGAAACTCCTTTTGCACCGCCCGAAGCCTTTGGAGAAATAACAGACTTTGTAACGCTTGCCTGTGATATGAGTGAGGATAAGGATGGTGGAGCAAAGTTCAGAAGAACAGCTCTTGTTTACTCCATTCTTGCTTCGCTTATGAAGTATAGCAGCATATCCGCAGACAAAAACACGTGTGTTAGGAAGGCAATAGGGTTTATGGAAACAAACTATCATACAAACCTTACTGTTGACAGAATTGCACGGGAAGCAGGACTTGAACGAAGCTATTTTTCAATGCTTTTCAAGGCACAGACGGGAAAGTCACCTCACGGATACCTCACAAGCCTGCGTATAAAAAAAGCCTGCACCCTGATGAATCAAAATGATATGAGCATAAGCGACATAGCCTGCTCGGTAGGTCTTGACAGCAGAAATTTCTCACGGATTTTTAAGAAGGAAACAGGCTTTACGCCTCTTGAATACGTAAAAAGAAAGGACGGTTAATACCGTCCTTAATTTGTCTTGTTACCTTTCCGAAAACAATGACAGAATGTATTTTTCTGTATCCTTTGAAAAGCTATTGCTGATTGAAAGAATGTTTAGCTTAGTTTACTTGGTTACTTGTTTTCTTCAGCCTTTTTGTCAAGTGCCTTGTTTCTGAAGTAAAGAATAAGGTCTGTACCTACCATAATAAAGTTAAGTACATAGAAGAAAAGAACGTACCAGGATGTTGCCAGCCATTCCATAAGGTCAGGCTTAAGAAGCTTTCCTATTATACCTGCCGCATATCCGAAAAGAATAAGGCACAGGAAGGAAAGGCTCTTTCCCTTAGCTGTTCTTGCTTTGTAGGAACGTATTACGTTAAAGGGCCACGACGCTCCGAAGCTGACAATCATTACTGTTTCAAGAATTTCCGAAATCATATTTTTCACCTCCATACTTACATACATAATAACACAGTTTTTTGCCATTGTAAAGTACAATTTCAAATAAACCTGCTATACCTTGACAGTTATAGTAAAATATGTTATCATAACTTGGGTGATGATAATGGAACTGTTACAGCTTAAATATTTTATATCGGCGGCAGAGACAGAGAACTTTTCAAAGACGGCGCGTAGGTATCTTGTGCCCACCTCTAACATATCACAGACGGTGAAGCGCATAGAAGCAGAGCTTGGCTGTGAGCTTTTTGAAAGAAGTGCCAACAAAATCCGCCTTGGCAAAAATGGCAGAATATTCTATGAAAGAATAAAAATCGCTCTTTTGGAGATAGAAAAGGCAAAGGAAGCGGTGTCGCCCAGTGAAGGCGAAATCTGCGGCGAAATCAAGCTGTCAATCTGTACTGACAGACGTCTTGTCACGGGAGCAATACAGCGATTTACCGAAGTATACCCAAATGTTTCCTTTAGAATTTCCCACTCGGCGGAGCAGTCTGAAAACAGCGATATTGTTATTTCGGACAGAGTATCAAAGCCGTCGGCATATACAAAACAGCTTCTGACAAAAGAGGACATTCTTCTTGCCACGGTGCAAAGCCTTAATGTGGACGGCGTAAGCGAGAGCGAAATGTGCAAAGCTCTGCGCTCGCTTAGCTACATTTCAATGCCTGACACCTCAAGTCTGTACCGCAATATGGTTGAAATATGCAACTGTATCGGCTTTGAGCCAAACATCACAATTATAACCGACGACCCATTTTATATGCGTAAATACGTTGAAATGGGACTTGGTGCAGCCTTTATTCCCGCACTTTCGTGGCAGGGACAGTTTGACGAAAAGGTAAAGCTGTACAGGGTGGGCGATTTTACAAGGTCAACTTATATTTTCAGAAAAAACACCTCAGCCTTTTCCAACACCGAGGATATGTTCTGTCGTTTTCTTAGGGAGGAAACACTGAAAGTAACTCAAAAACAGTAAATTTGTCATATTGACGCCGTAATATATAGAATATTTTTGTGTAAAATTGCCTTTGAAGTTTGTTTGCAAATATGGTAAAATATATTTGTAACCGATAAGGAGAGATGCACAGTGTACAACATAGGCGATATGGTTATATACAAGCACAGCGGAGTTTACTGCGTAGAGGCAGTTGAAACACCTGTTTTTGCGGAGGCAGGCGGTGCTTTATACTACAAGCTGTGCCACATATACTCCAACTCAAAGGAAACGGTATACGTGCCTGTTAAAGCAGAAGACGTAATAAGACCAGTTTCACAAAGTGCCCAATTTGACAAATACGTAACAGATGTCAACAACAAAAGTGTTGTACCCTTCAATGCACGTCAGCCTCAGCTTATTATCGAGCACTACAAAAGTAGTCTTGCGCACAACACTCTTGAAAGCAGTCTTACCGTACTGAAGGAACTGTACATACGTGAAAAGGAATGTGAAGACAGCGGCAAAAAACTACGCCAGGCGGAGGCGAATTACCTTGCGCTTGCCGAAAGGGCAGTATGCGAGGAAATGAGTATTTGCAAGAGTCTTGAGCCTGATAGGGCAAAGGAAAAAATCAGGCTTTTAATTGAGTGTTGAACTTTATTTTACTTGTTTTGGTTTTTAGGAGCTGCAGCGGAATGCTGCGGTTCTTTTTTGTATTGTCAAAAGAAGAAAAAATCACTCCAGAATATTAGTGGTAATGTAGTCAACCCCATTGTCAATAACGTGCCTTGCAACCTCGGGTCTGTCAACCGTCCATACATTAACCAAAAGACCGAGGGAATGTACCTTTTTTACAAAATCCTTTGTGGCAATGTCGTAGTAAACATCGGCGTCAAGGCGGTATTTTTTTAGCGTTTCAAATATGTTTACGGGAAGCTTTGAGAATAAATACTGAATTTTTGCATTTGGTAACAGCTCACGAAGAGTAATGAGATTGTTAAGCCGAAAGGAAATGAATATAACTTCTTCAAGATAGTCAAGCGTTCCGATATGTTTAACAAGTGCCTCTATATCCTTGCGCTGCATAGTGTTTTTCATCTCCAGCACCGCTTTTTTGCCGTACTTTTTACATATGGATACGTATTCGCCCACAAGAGGTATTCGCAAATCGCCTCTTTCCACGCTTTCCGTACTGTTGAGAATGATGTCTGAAAGGTCGCTGTAGTCGCTTTTTTCCACGTTTATGTCAACCTTTGCAACACTTGCCGTTGTGTCGTCGTGGATAACGACAAATTTCCCGTCAGCCGTAACGTGTATATCTGTTTCTATACCGAAATAGGAACGGTTTCCTGCAGCAACAAAGGCCGCGTTGGTGTTTTGTTTTTCAATGCCCGAAAGTCCTCTGTGGGCTATCATTTTTACATTTTTTTTGTTTGGAATTTTTATTGTATTTAATGGCATATGCATTACCTCCGTATAATGTTGTTTTTATTTTATCATATGAAGAAGCGGCTTTGCAACGCAAATATTTGTTTTTTTGAAAATTGCATAAAAATTTACTGTCTAATTTGTGCAACTCTACAAAAAATACGTTTTTGCTCGTCAAATATTGCTCATTGACCTAAAATTGGTTGACAAAGCCTACCTCATATTGTATAATATCACCATAGTTATAGGGGCGGTATTTACACATAAATGTCGTCCAATGTATGCTTTTTTATAATATGACATGTAAAGTTAAAATGAAAGAATAACATAATAATTTCACATAAATACTCTGTTTTTTGCCCAAAAGGTTGTAAATGCTCAACCTCGATTGGTCAAGGGGCGAGATAGACGACCTGCGGTCGTCCTTGATATGTTTTCCCCGACTATTTGAAGGCTCGGAATGGTAAAATCAATTATTTTTTCCATTTACTTGACTTATTTAGGCGGTGGTGATATAATTATTGATATTAAGTATAGTTGCAGGCTTATGCAATTTTTTTTGGTTGCTTAGCCCGTATAAGACTTAGCTGAATACGGCAATATGAATATAATGCTGTTATGAAAGAGGAATCCGTTATGGAAAAATTTGAAAATAAGGTCTGGCTGTCAACCCCCACAATGCACGGGGACGAAATAAAGTATATACAGCAGGCATACGACACCAACTGGATGAGCACCGTGGGTGAAAATATCAACGAGGTTGAAAAGCAGATATGCGACAAGGTGGGCTGTAAGAATGCAGTTGCACTTTCCTGCGGAACAAGTGCCCTTCACCTTGCAGTTAAACTTGCAGGCGTAAAGCAGGGCGACAATGTATTCTGTACCGATGTGACCTTTGCCGCAACGGTAAATCCGTTGGTTTACGAAAAGGCAAATCCCATATTCATTGATACGGAATATGACACCTGGAATATGTGCCCCGAGGCTCTTGAAAAGGCTTTTGAGCTTTATCCTAACACAAAGGTGATAATGCTTGCAAACCTTTACGGTACGCCTGCAAAGTTCGATGAAATATGTGCCATTGCAGAAAAACACGGTGCAATTATTATTGAGGATGCAGCCGAATCCCTCGGTGCAACCTACAGAGGACGTCAGACTGGAACATTTGGTACATATAACGCAATTTCATTTAACGGAAACAAGATTATAACAGGTTCTTCGGGCGGTATGCTGTTGACGGATGACCTTGAGGCAGCAAATAAAGCACGTAAATGGTCAACTCAGTCAAGAGAAAATGCACCCTGGTATCAGCATGAGGAGGTTGGCTACAATTACCGCATGAGCAACGTCATTGCCGGTGTTGTAAGAGGTCAGATTCCTTATCTTGAAGAACACATTTCACAGAAAAAAGCAATTTATGAGAGATACAAAGAAGGCTTCAGGGATTTACCCGTAATTATGAATCCTTACGAAGAAGACAAGACCGAGCCTAACTTCTGGCTGTCATGTATGCTCATTGACAAAGAAGCGATGTGCAAACAGGTAAGAAGCGACAACGAAGTCTGCTACATTCCCGAAAGCGGTAAGAGCTGTCCTTCGCAGATTCTTGAAGAACTGGCAAAGTATAATGCAGAAGGCAGACCCATCTGGAAGCCGATGCATATGCAGCCCATCTTCCGTATGAATCCTTTTGTTACAAAAAATGGCAATGGACGAGGCAGAACAAACGCTTACATAGCTGGCGGCGCCGAGGACGTAGGTGCGGACATATTTGCAAGAGGCTTGTGCCTGCCAAGAGATAACAAGATGACAGCAGAGCAGCAGGATAAAATTATTGAGATTATAAAAAATTGCTTCAGATAAGCAGATTAGAGGTTTTTTGATGTACGCTTCATTCTTTAAAAGAGGCATAGACTTTGTGCTCTCATTTC
>JAZRKT010000027.1:0-1666 GCA_045646465.1 Eubacteriales bacterium
AGTTGAAGGGTGAACCGCTCCTTGCAGATAGTATCGCCGCAACACCCGGACGAGATACAAAGGGACCAACTGCACAAATTAAATCTGTTCTTAAATACAATCACACCGATGCTTGTAGTGGATTTGTATTCCAAAACAAATTCGAAAAGAAAATGTTCAATAGTGATAAAGGTAAGGCTTCATTTATCGCCCTTGCAAAGGCATATTTTGCAGGTGGAGGACAACAATATACCGTTACTGTCGTTTCTCCCGAAGACCTTCTTGACGCAAAAGAACACCCTGAAAACCATCGCAATCTTATCGTGCGTGTAGGTGGCTATAGCGATTATTTCACAAACCTCACCGACGAGCTTCAGAACAACGTCATCGAAAGAACGTTTATGGATGCATGATTTCAAACCAACAACAAAAAAGGCAGTTATGCATTTGCATAACTGCCTTTTTTTACCTTATGTGTCAAGTTACTACATTTTAATAAAATCGCTTACTTATATGTTTTTTAATCAATATCAATATTTTTTCATAACAATAGCGGTTCTGTTCGGCAGATAGCATTTAAAGCCTACCCAACCCACAGGCGTGGTAAAGCTTTCATATTGTATGTCGGTATCAACACGTGAAAACCCGCCAAACTGTCCGTCATCCGAGGAAAGAACAACCTTGTATTTACCTTCTTTACTTACCGGTATGAAATATCCGTCAAATGATTTTGTAGGGTGAAAATTGAAGATGAACACAGTATCACCCTTAGTATAGATAAGCACCTTGTCATCCTGATGACGCCATCTGTTTTCAGCCGTCAAAGCAAGTAAATCATCTTCCTTAAGCAGCTTTATCATAGCCTTATCAAAATCATTCAGTTCTCTGTATCTAAGACACGGATTATCCACCAAACTCCATTGCCTACGACAATAATGATAGCTCCAACCATTGCCTTCACGTGGAAAATCTATCCATTCCGGATGACCGAATTCATTACCCATAAAATTCAGATACCCTTTTCCTGCCAGGGATGAGGTAATAAGGCGTATCATCTTATGAAGTGCAATACCTCTGTCAATTACAGGATTATCGCTGAATTTGCTCATACCGGTATACATATCAGCATCGCAAAGTCTGAACATTATGGTCTTATCTCCAACTAAAGCTTGGTCGTGGGACTCGCAGTAGCCTATATTCTTTTCCTGTGGTCTACCGGAGGTAAGTTCATACCAAAGTTTGCCCATATCCCATTCATCGTCGGTACATTCTTTAATGGTTTTTATCCACAAATCCGGAACACCCATAGATAGACGGTAGTCAAAACCAATACCTCCATCCTGTATGGGAATGCACATACCGGGCATACCAGACATATCCTCTGCTATTGTAATTGCGTGAGGATTTATTTCGTGTATTAATTCGTTTGCTAACTGCAAATAGGTAACTGCATCTGTATCAGTGTTTGTCGAGAAGTACATATTGTAATTTGTAAAGGCACTTTCCAGACCGTGGTCAAGGTAAAGCATAGATGTTACTCCGTCGAAACGAAAGCCATCGAAATGATAATCTTCCATCCAATATTTAAGGTTCGAAAGCAGAAAATGTAATACTTCGTTCTTGGCGTAATTGAAGAGCTTGGTTCCCCATGCACTATGATTACCCTTTTCGCCTTCGTGGAAGAACT
>JAZRKT010000028.1:0-5791 GCA_045646465.1 Eubacteriales bacterium
GGCATACTGATGCCGCTTGTAACCTTGCTCATAGCCTGCTGAGTTTTATTGTCAACAGTTTTGATTGCTTCGTTAACAGCCGCAACAATAAGGTCTTCAAGAGTTTCGATATCATCGGGGTCAACAACATCCTCCTGAAGCTTGATGGAAAGTATTTCACGGCTTCCCTTTATTTCAACCTTAACAGCACCGCCTCCTGCGGTAACTTCAGTCACTTCTTCTTCAAGCTCGGTCTGGACTCTTTCCATATCCTCCTGCATTTTCTGAGCCTGCTTGATCATTGACTGCATATTCTGAGGGCCGCCGCCCATACCCTTAGGAAGTCTTGCTTTCATTTTTATTACCTCTTTCATTTCAAATTCCGACATCTCGGTACAACGTTACATTTTATTTTACCACAAACAGCTTTCACTTTCAAGCCTTATTGCGAAAATAATTATTCCTTCTTAAGCGCAATAATTTTATCACGTATAGCCGCCGCAAGCTCAAAGTCAAGCACCTTTGCAGCTTCCTTCATTTTTTCGGTAAGAGCAGCAACGGTGGACTCTATTTCCTTCTTGGACAGCTTCTTTGGCTTAGATGTGCCGTCCGACGTCTTGTCCTTTATGGAAATATCCAGAATGTCACGTATTTCCTTCTTTACCGTAACGGGAACAATGCCGTTTGCCTTATTGTATTCGTCCTGCTTTTTACGGCGGCGCTTTGTTTCGTTTATAGCCCTTTCCATTGAACCTGTTATTGTGTCAGCATACATAATAACCTTACCCTCGGCATTTCTTGCAGCTCTGCCCACCGTCTGTATAAGTGAGGTCTCGCTTCTGAGAAAGCCCTCCTTATCAGCATCAAGTATAGCCACAAGAGAAACCTCCGGAAGGTCAAGTCCTTCACGCAGAAGGTTTATACCGATAAGCACGTCAAACACACCAAGGCGAAGGTCGCGCAAAAGCTCCATTCTTTCAATTGTATCTATACCGAAATGCATATATCGGCACTTTATATCGTGTCCGCCTAGATACTCCGTCAGATCCTCCGCCATTGTTTTGGTGAGGGTTGTGACAAGCACTCTTTCTCCTTTTCCTGTTCTTTGTCTGATTTCGCCTATAAGGTCATCAATCTGCCCATTGACCGGTCTTACCTCAATTTCGGGGTCAAGAAGTCCCGTGGGACGTATAATCTGCTCGGCAAACTGCTCTGCTCTGTTCTTTTCGTAATCTGAAGGCGTTGCACTGACATAAATTACTTGATTTACTCTTTCACGGAATTCGTCAAAGGTCAGCGGTCTGTTGTCATACGCCGATGGCAGGCGGAAGCCGTAGTCGATAAGATTCTTTTTTCTTGCTCTGTCTCCGCCACTCATAGCCCTTACCTGAGGAAGCGTAACGTGTGACTCATCCACAAGAAGCAAAAAATCCTTCGGGAGATAGTCAAGAAGAGTATACGGCACACTCCCCTCGGGACGTCCCGACAGCACTCTTGAATAGTTTTCAACGCCCGAACAGTAACCCAGCTCGCCAAGCATTTCCATATCATACTTAGTGCGCTCCTCAATTCTCTGAGCCTCGATAAACTTGTTCTGACTCTTAAAAAACTCCACTCTTTCCTCCATTTCCGCCAAAATATCGTTTATCGCCTTCTGACGCTTATCATCGCTTGTTACATAGTGTGTTGCAGGAGTGATAACAGCACGGGACAGTCTGTGAATGACATCTCCCGTTACCACGTTGATTTCCGAAACCTCGTCAATTTCGTCGCCGAAAAACTCAACCCTTATAGCATTCTTTTCGGATGCCGCAGGAAAAACTTCCACAGTATCTCCTCTGACTCTGAATTTGTTTCTCTCAAGTACAAGGTCATTTCGCTCATACTGTATTTTTACAAGGTCCGATATAAACTTGTTTCTTGATATTTCAAGCCCTTTTGCCGCCGACACCGTAAGATTTTTGTATTCAACGGGGTCACCAAGCGAATATATGCAGGAAACGGATGCCACAATTATAACGTCACGCCTTTCAAACAGCGCGCTTGTGGCACTATGTCGCATTTTGTCAATGTCGTCGTTGATGGAGCTGTCCTTTTCGATATAGGCATCCTTGCCCGGAATATAAGCTTCAGGCTGATAATAGTCGTAATAGCTTACAAAAAATTCAACTGCGTTTTCTGGGAAAAACTCACGGAATTCAGAGCACAGCTGTGCCGCAAGCGTCTTGTTGTGGGCAAGCACAAGAGTAGGCTTGTTTACATTTGCTATGATATTTGCCATTGTAAAGGTTTTTCCCGGGCCTGTGGCACCTACAAGCACCTGCTCACGCATACCCGCATTTACTCCTGCCGACAAAAGCTCTATTGCCTGCGGCTGGTCGCCCATAGGTTTAAACTTCGAGTGCAAAATAAACTTATCCGGCACGTTCTCACCCCTCTCTTTTTTAATTATTTTCTGTCTTTTTATCGTCTTAGATTCAGCAAACGAGATTACTTTGTATCAGTATAACATATTTTCACCCTTGTGGCAATAGATTTATAAAGAAAGGGATGAACGATATGAAAACTTCCGTACACATTTTTATGCAATGCCTTTTGTGCCTGATACTTGCCGCTTCCTGCCTTGCTCTTAAATACCGTCAAAGCACAGCGGTATCACAGACAGGCACCTTCGGTTTTTCCCGAAAACCAAACAACACCTTTTCCCATATTGCCGAGAATCTGTACGACGGAGTGTGCCATGAACACTACTAAAGCCTTTTGTTTTTCAGCCTTTGAAATACATTTTTTCTCGTCAAAGCTTAATATAAGCATCTTTACACTTCTTTGCATATTTCTAATGTTTTATGCTGATTTTTCGATATACACATTTATAATTTTTGGATGTATTTTCATACACGAGCTGTCACACATCGCTTCTTTAAAGCTATGCGGCGGCAAAATACAAAAAATAAATGTCTACCCCTTCGGAATAGACATAATTTGTGATATGAATTCTCTTTCCTACGCAAAAGAGTTGCTTGTGGTGCTGTCGGGAGGACTGTCAAACTTGCTGTGCGCCTTTTTTGCAGGCATCACCGCAGGAGCAAGCCACAGCGTACCGTTGTGCTTTTTTATATATGCAAATCTGTTTTTCGGCATAGGCAACCTTATTCCGCTTCCCGTTTTTGACGGAGGCAGAGCCTTACATATAATTATAAGCAGTCTTATGCTTCCGGACAGGGCTTTCTATGCTTTAAAAATTGCCGACACGGCGGCGTACTTTTTATTTTTTACGATGTCGGTTTTATTTATGCTGTTTACGGGATGTAATTTTACCGCCGTAATATGCGTTGCCTACACAGCTCTTGCGGCAATTATTTACGAAAAGCTGATTTTATATCGGCATCAGCCTTCAAAGGTGTAAGGAATTTCAAAGGAAAGCTCCTGATTATCCAACGGTGACCTGAAAACAAGCCTTGTACAGCAAAGTGCAATGTTTTTTATATTATCCTTTGCACCGTACTTACCGTCACCCAAAAGAGGCATACCTCTGTGTGAAAACTGCACTCTTATCTGGTGTGAGCGTCCCGTATAAAGATATACTTCAACGGTGGTTTTGACATTACCGCCGTCGTTTTTCATATTCAGCACCTTATAGGACAGCTTTGCCTTTTTGACGCCTCTGCGTTCCTTTTTCACAACAAAGCTTTTATTTTTGGCTGAGTCCTTGAACAGCAAATCCTCAAACACGCCCTCATTTTCGTCGGGACAGCCGTAGACCGTCGCCGTGTAATATTTATGAAAATTTCCTTCAGCAATGTCCTTAGACAGCACGGATGCACCTTTTTTGCTGACTGCATACGCCATAAGTCCGCCGACGCCCGTATCAAGCCTGTGAAGCGTATACACATCCCTTACACATAGCTGTGCTTTAAGAAGGTCAGGCAGTCCTTCACATTTTTCGGTGCTTTCGCTGCTTATACCGACAGGTTTTACACAAACTACCACGTCTTTGTCCCTATGTATTATCTTTATTTGTTCCATAGCTTCTCCCGATTTTAATTCTTACGGAATCTTTTTGTATCCGCGGGTCTTTGCAGGTAAAAAACTATTTCGCCGTCCACAGACGGCGAAATTTCTGTACTGAATCAGTTGTACTTTCTCTTGATTTTCTGAGAAGTTGTCTTTTCAAAGGGTTCTTTTCTTACTGTAACCTTGATAACTCTCTTATGAGCAGGCATTGTTTTATTGTAATCCTCAACAACATTCTTGATAAGGTTATATGCCGCTTGGTCGTCAAGACCCGAAATCTTTTCCTGATAAGGATAAATTTCAGCCTGAAGACCTACTTCATCGCCGTTTTCGTTCTTGATTGCGCTTACGATAACCTCTTCAAGCTCTGTTCTGCTTGTCAGATAGTCTTCGATTTCTTCGGGGTAAATATTCTTACCGTTCTTAAGTACAATAAGGTTCTTCTTTCTGCCTGTGATGTAAAGCTTTTCGGCTTCTCTGTCATACTTACCGTAGTCGCCGGTGCTGAACCAGCCGTCCTCTGTGAGAACCTCTGCAGTCTTTTCAGGATTCTTATAGTAACCCATCATAACGATAGGGCCTTTAACGAGAATTTCACCTTCGCCGTCTTCGTTAGGATTGTCAATCTTGATTTCAACGCCGGGGCACACAACACCTACAGATGCAAAGTCATAGTAATGTGTTCTGTTAACGGAAACAAGAGGAGAACATTCTGTAATACCGTAGCCGTTGGTAATGGTAATACCGATAGATTCAAAGAAGCGTCCCAGCTCTTCTCTCATAGGAGCTCCGCCACAGACAATAAGGCGTAAATTTCCGCCGAACTGCTCGTGAACGCTTTTGAAAAGCTTTCTTCTCACGTCGATACCGACCTTTAAAAGTCCGTTACTTACCTTTATAAGTTTTTTGAAGGTGGAGGAAAGTCCCTTTTCTTCAATAGCTGCCCAAATTCTCTGATAGAACTTTTCAACATAAAGAGGTACAAGCATTGCCGCTTCTGGCTTATATGCCTTGAAGTTGGGAAGCACGTTTCTTACGCTATCGTTGATACCCATTGTTGTGCCGCACTTGATACCTACAAGAATGTCAACAAGTCCGCCGAAGGTGTGGTGCAGAGGAAGAACGTTTATCATAGTCTTTGCTGTTGAAGAAACCTTAAGACCATAGTTCTGAGCACTCATAACATTTGAAAGGCTAAGCATAACGCCCTTTGCCACGCCTGTTGTACCGGAGGTATAAACGATAACCTTAAGTTCCTCTTCAACAGGAGTCATATCGGTATATTCTGTATATCCGCCTTCGTACAGCGCCTTACCCTTTTCCATAAGCTTTTTGTATGAAAGGAACTGTCCGTCATCCTCCTTAGCATCAAGATTTACAAAATATTTGTCATTTTTGAAAAGTTCTATATTTGCCTTAATTTTTTCATCGTAAACAGAAGCGTAGAAGAACACATCTGTGTCGCTGTCATTGATAATGTAAGCGATTTCCTCAATGGGAAGCTCCTTGTCAACGGGAACAAATACAGCCTCAGAGTTGAGAACGGAAACAAAAACGTTAATCCACTCGTAGCTATTAGCACCAATCATTGCAATTTTGTTGCCCTTCTTAAAGCTCATTTCGGTATAAGCCGAGCCGAGATACTTTGTATCAAGATAGAACTGTTCAAATGTAACATCAACAATTTCTGCACCCTTGCGGTAACGAAAAGCTATATCCTGACCGAATTCGTTGTTCTTATTGATGGAGTTTTCAATAACAACCTTCATATTGGGGGTATACGGAACTTCCTTCATGG
>JAZRKT010000029.1:0-36936 GCA_045646465.1 Eubacteriales bacterium
GCATATCTTGAAAAGATTGCTACATATGATGTTGCACCTGACGGCAGATATATTATCAAGCCTCTTCTGCATGCTTATGATGAAGACGGTGTTTACATCGGTGTAAACCGTGACAGCTCTATCCTTGTTGAGTCTGACAATACCGAACAGTATGGTAATGACCTTGGAAATAACTACACAGGTAAGATTGAAAAGGTTACAAGCACACGCTACAAGCTTGTTGACGAATCCGGCGAAACACTTCTCGGTGACTTTGCAGGCACAAGCGAGGATGCTGCAACAATAAGCTACTTTGTTCTCACAAAGAACTCTGTAATCATCATCAAGAACAGAGATACACGCAATACTCTCACAACCTCCGATGATGTAATTGAGTACCTTATGTACGATATGAACACCTTCGGTGGCGAAACAGATGAAAACGTAGCACTTTCCAACATTCAGTACATCCTCAGAGGCGATGCTGACTCAGCAACACGCGCAGAACTCCTCGTTCTCTACGCTGAAGCAGATGACTTTGAATTTGCTGAAAAGAAGGTTAAGGACGGCTACAGAATCGTATCCAGCTACACACCCGGTGTTGATGCTGAAGGCGACTACAGAAATTACTACACACTTCTCAATCCCTTTACAGGCTCCGTTGAAGAAGAAGTTCCCGGTAATGATTCAGTTGGCAAAGCAGATTATCTTGATGATGTATACGTAACAGGTGACGTTGTTGAAATCAAGAACAATATGGTTGATGAGACCAACGAATACCTCGGTCACATCAACACAGCAGACAACGAAAGCGGTCTTGTATGGATTACTGAATATGATGCTAACGACAGCTTCATCGCAGTAGTTCCCACAGCTGCTACAGAAGAACTTGACTGCTGCCTTGACCAGTTCAACGCCTTCATTGAAACCTACACATACGCAGGAGATGAAACAAATTACGATGGTGAAGCGTTCATCACAGCAACTGACAGCGATACACTTTACTACGAAATCACTTCCGAAACTTGTGTAACAGTTCTCACCTCCAAGAAGGCAGGCGATAAGGCAATCCTTAACGGCACATATACTCTCGGCGATATTGGCGTAATTGCTGATGCAAAGAAGGAATATAAGTGCTACAACGAAAAGGTTGTTGCTGACGACAGAGGAAACTACAAGACAGGCTACGCCCCCTTCCTTAAGGCATATGTAATTGCCAAGGAAGCTAAGGACGAAGACGATATGCCTATTGCAGAACATATCATCGTTGTAGTTAACGCTGAAGAACCTGCTGCTCTTCTCACAAAGAAGTGCGAACAGAATATTCACTAAGTAATATCATTACTCCCCGAAGCTTAGCTTCGGGGAGTTTTTTTGCATATATAGCTTGTTTTAAAATGATCTCACTTCTCATTAAAGCAGTAAAATACTTATATACTTGTAGTGGATGGAGTGAGGAAAATGTCACAATATAGCAGAACACAGATGTCACAGCGAAACTTTACCGTAAGTATCATAAGCCGTGCGCTTGGAATGATAACAAGCTTTGCGGGAAGAAGTATATTTATAAAAATACTGACAAGCGAATATTTGGGTCTTGGCGGATTTTTCGCAAATATCTTTTCACTTGCCGCACTTTGCGAGCTTGGAATGGGAGCCGCAATATGCCAGTCGTTGTATAAACCCCTGGCATCAAAGGATGAAAACAGGGTGTCGGCAATAATGAATTTTTACGGCAAGGTCAACAGGGCGGTAGCACTTGTGACGCTGGTTATCAGCCTTGCGGCGATGCCACTGTTGTCCAAAATGACAAAGAGTTGTATCGAAACACAGGAGATGTTGTGTGCTTACCTGCTTTTTTCGTTGCATACGGCTATGTCTTACGTGCTTGCACCAAAGAAAAACCTTGTGGTTTGTGACCAGAGAATGTATGTAGTAACGGCAGTGAACACAGTCAGTAATGTTGTTGCGCTTGCGGTACAGAGTGCGGTACTGATAATGACCGAAAGCTATATAGGGTACCTTACCGCGCGGATTTTTATTATCACGCTGAAGGATTTGCTGATAAACAGGTACGCGGATAGAAAATATCCTTTTCTCGGACGGTATTCAAGGCTTGATAAGAGCTATTATTCAAAGCTGAAAATTAATGTCAAGGCGCTTTTGTGGCATAAAATAGGCGGGGTGCTGTGCCGAAGCACCGATAGCCTGCTGATTTCGTCATTTGCGGGACTTGCCGGTATGGGGATGTACTCAAATTACGCTCTTGTAATAGGGACGGTCGGCTCATTTTTTGATGCGGCAATGAATGGGGTGCAGGCAAGTGTTGGAAACCTAGGCGCTTGGGACAGGGGAGAGAGAAGCGAAAAAATAATGAGAAAGATGTACTTTCTCAATTTTGTATTGCTGACGGTGGGACTGAGCGTGCTTGTTTGTACGGTAAACCCTCTTATAAGACTGTGGCTTGGTGAAAAAATGCTGCTGTCCGAGGGTGCTGTTTGGGTGATTTGTCTGAGCTTTTATCTGTCGTGCATAAGAGACCCTGTGCAGATTTTCCTAAATTCCTATGGGATGTTTAAAGAAACAAGGCTTATTCCCACAATTCGTGCAGGAGTAAACCTTGTTTTGTCAGTATTGTTTGTAAAAAGGATGGGAATTACAGGCGTTTTTCTCGGAACGGCTTTGTCAACGGCGACGGTTCCGCTGTATTTCGAGGTAAAAATGTTGTATAAATACGGTTTTGGGAATATGAGCCCCACACCTTTTCTTAAGGAAATGTTACGGTATATTTTTGTCAGCCTTGCAACAGCGTTTTTGTGCTTTTGTGTAACATCGTATGCAGGCGATGGTGTGAGAGGGCTTATAATTAAGGGAGCTTTGTCAGTCGTTATTTCCTTGCTGGTGATTTTTTGCGCCTACAGCAAAAGCGAATATTTTGAATTTTGCACTTGTTGTGTCAGAAAGCTTTTACACAAAAGAAAAAATGTCGCTAAAGCTTAGACGAGTTTTTTCTATACATCGACGGAACAACGTCAAACAGCTTATCAAAGGATTTGTTAAAGTGCTTAAATGCTCTTGGAAAAGTAGGCTATAAGGGATTTCTCACTATTGAAAGAGAATTTGGCGATGACCTTGTAGGGAATATAAAGACTGCTTCCGATTATCTTACAAAGATATTGGAGGAAAACTAAATTAGAAAAACAGAATCGGTATTATAGCTTCAGGTAATATTTCAAATACTATATAGAACCGTTACAAGAAAAACTTAGGATTTATTGTGTTAAGACAGGTTGTTTTTTCATTTGTAACTTCGGCAAACATAAAACATCCGTCTTTTTTGCAGCTTATGCAGATTTTGTTAAGCCCTTGCTTCAGACTTAATATGCCGCCACTACACAAAGAGCTATTGACAAAAAACTCGGCATCTGAAGTACCGTCCCCTTGAAGAATATAATTTTCGTTTTCGGCAAGAGCGCATTGGATGCAGGCGTTTTCGCCCTTTGATAGGTATATCAGCCCCTTCCGTGAAAAAAGTACATCTTCGTCGGGAGCAAAATCGTTTACCCTGTCACAGCACTTAAAGACATTTTCCGTGAAAAATTCAAGCTCATACTGCTGCTGCCACTCAAGTACTCTGTCACTTACCTTGAATTCAAGAAGGCTCTTTCCAATATACATTTTCTGACTATCGGAAATGTGCAAATCAAGAGTAAGGAGGCTTGTGCCCTGTGCAGGAACAAAAAAGTCAGGCTCGGTATTGGAAAGTGACACACCGCCGCAAGGAGAAAACGAAAGAAATAGGTGCATATCGTACTCTGTTGCATTTTGTGCCGAAATTAAAATTTTTGTCGTTTTTGATGGGCAAAGATACACGGGAGAGTCTTTAACGGTCATTGTCAGTCCGTGCTGTTCGCCAAGGATGCATTTTAACATTTCCATCCTCCTTTTAAATGACAGCATATCACATTTTTGCCTTTCAGTCAACGTTTTTTTATTAAATTAACATAAAGTATAATTACTGCTATTGAAATATGGGAAAAATTTGAATATAATCACTATGTATTTGTGCTCGCAGAGGTGAAAGATGTGAAGTTTATATACCGATTATAATGTCCTACGGCTTTGCAGTAATTATGGGACTTATTATCAAGTTTATCGGGACAATTTCAGACCTTGTACTGCCGTCGGTGCTTGCAAGACCTATTAATCCTCACAGTTCAAATAATGTATAAAGTGACATATTATGCAAACAATAATAAAAAACAGGAGTGGAAATATGAAAATTGCTTTTTTTGATGCAAAGCAGTATGACAAGCCCGGCTTTGATAAATACGGCGAGGAGTACGGAATAAAATTCAAATATTTTGAAACGAGACTTAACGAGGATACGGTAAATCTTGCATCTGAATATGACGGCATTTGTATTTTTGTAAATGATGACGTTTGTAGGGGTGTCATTGATAAGCTGTGTGAGTACGGTATAAAGCTTATTGCACTTCGCTGTGCAGGTTACAACAACGTTGATGTGCAATATGCAAAGGAAAGAGGCTTGCACCTTGTTCATGTACCTGCTTACAGTCCCTATGCCGTTGCCGAGCACACAATGGCGTTGCTTCTCACATCAATAAGACGTATACACAAGGCTTATATCAGAACACGTGACTTTAATTTCAGCCTCAATAATTTTGACGGCTTTGATTTATACGGCAAAACAATGGGGGTTGTTGGTACGGGAAGAATAGGTCAGGCATTTATAAATATCTGCAAGGGCTTTGGTATGAAGGTGCTGTGCTATGACAAGTATCCTTCCCGGATTGAAAATGTGACATATACCGAGCTTGATTATCTCTTTGAAAACAGCGACATTATATCACTCCACTGCCCTCTTACCAATGAAACAAAGCATCTTGTAAACAAGGACACTATAGACAAAATGAAAAAAGGCGTTGTAATTCTCAACACCTCAAGAGGAGCTCTTATTGATACCGAGGCACTTATTGAAGGCATCAAGGAGAGAAAGGTAGGCGCTGCCTGTCTTGACGTTTACGAAGAAGAATCGAATATTTTTTTCCAGGACTTCTCATCTCACATTGTGGACGACGACAAGCTTGCAAGGCTTATTTCAATGCCAAACGTAATTGTAACAAGCCATCAGGCGTTTCTTACCAAGGAGGCTTTGAGCAACATTGCCGAAACCACCTGTCAGAACATTGTACAGTTCTTCAAGGGCGAGCTTGGTAAAAACGAGCTTTGCTTTTCGGATGGAGCTGTTATCAATTGCAGATTATGTGTCGGGAAGCCCGACAGCAATTGACGTAGGGCGGGGTACGCCCCGTGGCGAACGTCGTAGGCAACCGTGGGTAATAGTATATCTTCGGTGCTCGTAAAGGTCGCCTTTGAGTAAAATGGAGTTAGTTTTATGTAACGCAGGAGTGTTTCGGCACTGCGGAGAGCGAGCAACTTTTATGTGTAACAGGACGCGCGCACTGCGGTGCGCGGAATGTACTTTTGTCCCGAAACAAAAGTAGCAAAAATTCTCCCCTCAACGGAGGAGTCCTCGGTGTGCGTACAGGCGAAATTACAGCTACATCACACACTCCTACTTACTACTAATTGGCACCCCTGCGGAATACCTCCAGCCGGGGAGGCTTCCACCTTTTTCGGCTGTAGTGCAAGGTATTGTTTTGTTGTACAAAGTCAGAAAAATGTGCAGAAAACTAGTGAAAATAACTGCAGTACAATAAAACAACACCGTTACTGATTATTGGAACCGATAATACCAAGTGAACCCATCTCGCTTTGCGAGCGATAGACAAGGCGCACCGACGACGTACAGAGTTTGGTTAGTGCAGTCTTAGCCCCGCGGCGAGGCACGACATTTTATGGAGTCGTGCCGATGAGCGGAAGCGTTTTGGTTACTTTGTCGCTTAGGACAAAGTTACTTGTCGTCCGCAGACGATGAAACACCTATGCGTGACAAAAATGTAATAAAAAGGAAGATAGAAAAAGCACAACGCCAACCGCTGAGCGGTTGGCGTTCCTGTTGTTTGTAAACTGAAAATAAGAATTTCCCTAATTAAATTATCTGATAGTCTTGTATGAAGGACCGTAAGCAGCGCAGGCTCTGTAGTCCTGACCTTCCTTATCCATACCGAAGGCATTCCAAGCGGCAGGACGGAAGATTTTTTCTTCGGGAACGTTATGCATACAAACGGGGATGCGGAGAATTGAGCAAAGGGTAATAATGTCCGCACCGATATGACCGTAGCTGATGGCACCGTGGTTAGCGCCCCAGTTATTCATAACGTCGTAAGCTGTCTTGAATGCGCCCTCGCCTGTGCATCTGGGAGCAAACCAGGTACAAGGCCAGGTGTAGTCTGTTCTCTTCCACAGAACGTCTGAAACTTCATCAGGAAGACCTACTGTCCAGCCTTCAGCAATCTGCATAACGGGACCCAGACCCTTGACATAGTTAAGTCTTATCATAGTAGCAGGCATTTCGGCACGTGTAAGGAAGCGTGAAGAATATCCGCCGCCTCTGAAGTATCCCAGGTCTGCCATATTCCAGGTGGTAGCCTTCATAATTGTGTCGGCATCAGCATCTGTTACATTGTACCATTCCTTCATAACGCCGTTGCCGTTTTCATCCTTAACCTCACCGCAGGCATCAAGACAGCAGGCACCTGAGTTGATAAGGTGGATAAAGCCGTCGGCTTCCTTTGCCTTGCCACATATTTCGTAGCCTGTCGCCTTTTTAACGGCGTCACCACTCCAATATGTTCTTACGTCTGCAAACATCTGAGGTCTGTTTGTAAGAAGCTTGCCAAAGAGCATACATACACCGTTGAGGGTGTCGTTTTCAGTAGCAAGAATGTAAGGCTCACGTGCACCATTCCAGTCAAATGAGGTGTTGAGCATAGCCTCGGGGAAGTCGCAGTTGGGATAGAAGTCTGTCCACTGTCTCTGACCCTGGAAGCCTGCGGCAATGGCGTTGTGACCTACTCTCTCTTCCTCACAGCCTTCGGGAAGGTTTTCGTTGCCATTCATAAGATCCTTGATGATGCACATCATCTTAACAACAAATTCAAACTGTTCTTCCTTAACCTCGTCGCTTCTCTGCATATCGTCGGGATTCTTGTCAAAGCCGATGTTGCACTTTTCCTTAGCCCATTTGAGAGCCTTTTCGAACTCAGCCTTGTCGTAGATGCCTTCTGTCATTCGTCTGATGATTTCAACCTCGTCAACGGATTCTACACGCATACCGAGGTATTCCTCAAAGAAGTCGCAGTTAACAATAGAGCCTGCTATACCCATACAGATAGAGCCTATCTGCAGATAAGACTTGCCTCTCATAGTAGCTGCTGCTACGGCACTTCTTGCAAAGCGAAGAATCTTTTCGGCAACGTCTTGTGGTATTGATGTGTCGTCCATATCCTGAACATCGTGGCCGTAAATGCCGAAGGCGGGAAGCCCCTTCTGGGCATGAGATGCAAGAACCGAAGCAAGATAAACAGCACCCGGTCTTTCTGTTCCGTTAAAGCCCCATACACCCTTGATTGTCATAGGATCCATATCCATAGTTTCTGAGCCGTAGCACCAGCAGGGTGTAACGGTAAGGGTGATGTCAACACCTTCCTTCTTGAACTTTGATGCACACGCCGCAGCCTCAGCAACACGTCCTATAGTTGTGTCTGCTATAATAACCTTTACAGGCTCGCCGTTGGAGTAGCGTAAGTTCTCGGAAATGAGCTTTGCAGCACTCTTTGCCATATTCATTGTCTGGTCTTCAAGTGATTCACGAACCTTTAACGGTCCTCTTCTTCCGTCAATTGTGGGACGGATACCGATTACGGGATAATCGCCGATAAGTCTTGACTTTGCCATAAATTTGTCTCTCCTTTTCTGTATATAATTCTAAGATATAACTATCTATCTATAATTATAACCTTGACAGTCACATAATTCTTGTGTTATAATACCAAAAAGTATAATTATTTTCACATATAGGAGAAAAAATGAGCTATAACGAAGTGAAAATCAGAGGAACTGTAGATTTCCCCATAGAGCTTTATACCTTAACAGAGCATAGTCCCAAGTATAATATGGCGCACCATTGGCATACCGACCTTGAAATTGTGTATGTGATTTCAGGTGAGCTGTGCCTCAGTCTCAACAACTACGACTATATTTTAAGAGACGGTGATGTAGCCTTTGTCAACAGCGAGGTGGTACACGGTGCAATACCTAAAAAATGTAAATATCAGTGCATTGTTCTCAGCCCCGACGGAATAGCCTCAAAGCCAGAAGACTGGCAGGAAATGTGGGAGGCGCTTTCGTCCAACGAGCTGTTTATAAATGAGTATTTTGAGGGCACAAGTATTGTGGCACAAAGTGCAAAAAGGCTGTTTGAGGAAATGGAAAAACAGGAAAGCGGCTATTCACGGCTTTCCTGTCTGGGAGCTTTGTTCAGTTTGTTCGGAGAGCTGTCAAGAAATGACGGCTTTATTAAGGAACGGCACGCCTCCTCCGACGGCTTTTACCGCAATGAGCAAAAGCTCAAAAAGGTGCTGTCCTACATAAGAGGAAACTACGACAAGCCCATCACCTTGCAGGATATGGCGCACAAGTGCGAAATGTCGCCAAAATACTTCTGCTCCTATTTCAAGAAGATGACAAAGATGACTCCCACCGAATACCTGCTGTTTTACCGTGTTGAAAAAAGTGCAAGAATGTTGCTTAAAAGCGACCTTTCAATCACGGAAATAGCATACGGTGCGGGCTTTGCTGATTTGTCCTATTTTATAAAGGTGTTTAAAAAGCAGATGGGTATGAGCCCCGGAAAATTCCGTAAATGGAGCCGTACATAACCCCTTTTATTAGAAGCCTACGCCCGCATCGGCAAGACCTGAGTCGCTTGCAATGTCAACGCCTAAAAGACAGGGTGTGCTTTCGCCGTCATATGGAGCAAAGCGGAAAATAAGAGTTTTTGCCTTTGCAAAATAGGCTAAATCCGCATAGGTGTCAACAGTGACGTCAACGCCCTCGTCAGACTCTTTATATGAGCTTATTTCACTCCATACGCTGTATGCACCGTGACCGTAGAAGCAGCCGTAGATTTCGTCCTCGGGTGAGTAAACATCATAACCACTTGTGTCTTGAATACTTACCCATAAATCAAAGTCCTGCCAAGTTTTAAGCTCAACGCCGCGGTTGCCGTCAAAGGCAGAGGCGATAAAGGCGTTAATCTCGTTCATAGAGTAAGGATGAGGCATATCGGCACTGTTTTCAAAGGAAAGCATCATATGGGGGATAAAATGATAGCCAGAAACATTGTGAAAATCAAAGGAATCGGCATTATTTTTACCGAGGGTGAGTGTGCTTACATAGTGGTCTGTGAAGCTGTCGGTAATATAGCGGATTTTCCACGGAATGTTAATGCCGTGATAGAGAGTTGCCACTCTTTCAAAGGGTGAAAAGAAGGTTACGGTGTTTCCTGTTGCACTGTCATTTTCGGTGGCAAGAAAATAGAAGCTGGCAGGAGACGCAAAGGCTTCGGTGTTGCCGTTTGACTCAATTACACATAAATATTTGTTATAGTGCTCGTAATATCCGTAAAATGGGCTGTTCTCGTCCTGTATAATGTCGATAGGGATAAGCTCGCAGGAGGTAATGCCTGCATCATCAAGAAAATCATAATATTCACTTTTACCGCCGACATAGGTGCTTACAGCTTCCTTGTCGGCGTTTTTCAAAGCCTGCGTAAAGGAAAGAGCAATTGTGTCAACGCCTACCGAAGGATTTTTTACGGCAGAATATTCTTCAAGAAGACGCTCAATTTTCTTCTCTTGCGTTTCTTCATCTTTTTGCTCCTGTGAGCTGCCGTGAATGGGTAAGTGGCTGTCAGTAGGGGTGTCATCGCCTGAAAAGGTGCCTTCGTCAAGGGGCTTTTCGCCTAAGTCTTCTCTTTGCTCGCCTGTTACGATGTTTTCGGTTATTCTTGCAATGCAGGAAGAAAAAATCAACGTGCAAAGCAGCAATAAGCATATAACTGTGTTTTTCTTTTTCATAAGTAAAGCCTCCTTGTTTGATTTATATTTGTTTAACTTTGAAATTTTCCGTATCGCTTAATGAAAATAAAGGAACAAGCTCATCGGAAACCAAAATGCTTTTGTCATTGAGTATAAGAATCATATCAAAATCATACTGCCCCGACTTGTAAAATTCTCTCGCTCTGTCACTTCCCATAACAAACATCGCCGTAGATAAGGCATCGCCCAGAGCCGCATCGGTTGAAACCACACAGGCACAGGCAATGTCACTTTCTGAGGGATAGCCTGTTTTGGGGTCAAAAATGTGATGGTAGATTTTACCGTCCTTCTTAAAATATCTTTCATAGGCACCTGAAACTGATATAAATCCTTCTGTCATCAAAAGAGTGCCCAGCGTCTTTTCCTTGTCAAAGGGATTTGTAATGCCCACATTCCAGCCTGTTTTATCGGTTTTCAGGGATGACGGCGAGGAGCCGTGAACACCCACGTTACCTCCAAAGCTTATGCAGAAATTTTCTTCGCCAAGCTCCCTTGCTTTGTCGTATGCCTTGTCGAGAGCATAACCCTTTGCAATTCCGCCAAGGTCAATTTGAGTGCCTCTTTGCAAAAGAGAAACACCGTTATCGTCAATGCAAAGGTTTTCAAAGGAAGTGCCCACAAGTGCCTTTGCCACAGCTTCACTGTCGGGAACATTATTTTTGCCCGAGGATATGTCCCATAGCGAAACAACGCTTCCCATACAGGGGTTGTAGGCACCATCGGTAGCTTTTGCAACTTGCACAGCCTTATCAAGAAGCAGCAATGTGTCATCCTTTGCAACAAGCGAGCCGTCATTGTTGAGAATTGAAATTTCACTTTGAGGCAAGGTTCTTGAAAACAGCTTTTCGTATTTGTCGGTAAGAGCCTTTATTTCTTCGGCTGTGCTTTCTTTGGCTGTCGAGACGGTGACAAAGGTGTTCATTGCAAAGAAGGTCTGGCTTTTGAGCTCATAAGTCGTTGAGCATCTGCACAGCAAAAGCGGCGCTATACACACAAGAGCAAAAAGAGCTTTTTTCATATGCCGTAACCTTCCTTTCGCGAAAAGGTATAAATGCGGGGTATTACGGTGTTCATAACAACACCGCTGACAGTTCCCGTTACACTTGATGCGGCGCAGAACATCGGAAGATAGCCAAGAAGCGCTCCGTCGCCCATAATTATTATTGCCAAGGCTGTCTGTCCTATTGCGTGGCACACAGCACTTATACAGGAAACACCGCAAAACGAGAACACCCTGCCGTAAAGCTTTTTGGTAATAATAAGTGAAGCAAAGGACAAAACCGTACCCCCATAGGACATTGCAAGGCTTACGGGATTTGCCGAAAACATAAAGAGAAACAAAGGTCTTAAAAGGGATGCCACAAGAGCCGTTCTTGCACCGCAGACATACAGACAGGCAGTTATTGCAATGTTGCAAAAGCCCATTTTTACGCCGGGCATTGGAATAAGTGCATTTATTCCGGACACAGATTCAACTATAGATATTATTACCGAAATTCCAAGAAAAACAGCACCGAGGCTTACGGTTTTCAGTTTTTTGCTTCTATCCTGCAATGACATCAATACCGTCCTTTCCCGACTTGCCCGTAATTTTCACCGAAACACGGTTGGGCACGCATATAATGCTGTCGCCTGCATTTTTGGCATCCTTCATTTTCATACATAGCCCGTCGGGGCAGTTTGAAGCTGACACGAACGCCCTGCCGTCCCTCACCGTAATCTCAACGCCGTGGAGCTGATACACACCGCTGTCCGAGAGTTCTATCTGTTTTTTGACATTTCCGTTGTAGGAAATAAGCACAGTCTTTTCGCCGCTTGTTTCGGCTAGCAAAAAACAAAGAGGTACGGCAACACATAGTGCAATTATTATTATGTTCAAAATTAAATCGTTTCTGTATAATTTTTTCATAGGCTTGCAATATATGGGTTGAAGCTTCTTTCGTCGCCGATTGTGGTGGAGGAGCCGTGACCTGAATAAACACGGTAACAATCGTCAAGGCTCATAAGCTTATTAAGCGACTGCCTCATTTTACTCATATCTCCGCCGGGAAAGTCGGTTCTTCCAATAGAGCCTTCAAAGAGCACGTCGCCCGAAAAGATAAGCTTTTCGTTATGTTCGATATAGCAGGCGCTGCCCTCAGTATGACCGGGACAGGACATTACGTCAAAGGTAAGAGTACCCACCTTTATCCTGTCGCCATCACGCACCTTAATAAGTGTACCTGTATACCTATAAGGCGTTCTGAAAAGAGGCGCCGAAAGATTCTTTTCCTCACTTGCCATAGCAGGAGCATCATCGGAGTGTATGTATACAGGTATACTTATGCCGTTTTGCCCGGCCTCATCCGCAAGGTCTGAAAGACCGTAGATATGGTCAAAGTGGGCATGGGTGATAATAACTGCACACAGCTTTAGGCTTTGCGTTTCTACGTAAGAATAAAGCTCTCTGCCGTGCTGACACGGATCAAAAATCACCGCGTTGCCCTTTTCGTCAGAAACAACATAGCAGTTGCAGGATAGTGGAAAGCATCTTATGTTCATTTAAATCTCCTGTAAAGCACAAAGGGACAGCAAAGCCGTCCCTTTCATACACCTATTTATTTTAGGGACAATATATTATTTGCCCAGTTTTTTAAGCATTTCCTCAACATTGTTGAGCATTTCGGTATACTTTTCCTTCTTAGCCTTTTCAGCCTCAACAACCGCCGCAGGCGCTTTGTCCACAAAGGAGGCATTGGAAAGCTTTTTGTCAACTCTTTCAATTTCACTGAGGGCTGTCTGTCTTTCCTTTTCAAGTCTTTCGTGCTCTTTATCAAGGTCAACCATTTCAGCCATAGGTACAAAGATTTTAGCTCCGTCCGAAACAATGCTTACCGCACCCTCGGCGTCATAAGAGGAGACTACCTCAACCTCGGAAGCACTTGCCAGTCTTTCAAAGAACTTACTTGTCTTTTCGTTGAAGGAATCGGAATAGTCGGAAACGATATAAAGCTTTGCCTTTCTTGAAGGAGGCACGTTCATACCTGTTCTTGTGTTTCTTACGCTTCTGATGGCATCAATTACTCTGTCCATACTGCGGCACTCGTCGCCAAAATCAAGCTTTGCATCGTACTCGGGATAATCCGAAACAATAAGCATCTTGTCGGAAACATTGATGTTTGACCAGATTTCTTCTGTGATGTAAGGCATAAAGGGATGAAGTAGCTTAAGAATACCTGTAAGCACGTAAAGAAGCACACTCTGAGCATTCTTGTTATCTTCTGTGCCCTTATCAAAGAGTCTGGGCTTTACAACCTCGATATACCAGTCGCAGAAGATATCCCAGATAAATTCGTGAAGCTTAGCCGCTGCAATACCAAGCTCGAACTTATCAAGGTTTGCGCCTATTTCCTTAACTGCATTATTGAAGTGGGTAAGAATCCACTTATCTTCAATCTGAAGAGTTTGGGGAATAACGGGCTTTGTATCGTCATCAAGATTGAGAAGTACAAAACGTGAAGCGTTCCAAATCTTGTTTGCAAAGTTTCTGGAGTTATCCATCTTGGTGGTGGAAAATCTCATATCGTTACCTGGAGCATTGCCTGTTACAAGGGTAAATCTCAATGCATCCGCACCGTATGTTGCTATAACCTCAAGAGGATCAATACCGTTACCCAGGGATTTACTCATCTTTCTGCCCTGCTCGTCACGTACAAGACCGTGAATAAGCACATTTTCAAAGGGAGCCTTGCCCGTGTGTTCAAGTCCTGAGAAAATCATACGGCTTACCCAGAAGGTAATAATATCGTAGCCTGTTACAAGGGTGCTTGTAGGATAGTATCTCTTTAAATCCTCTGTGTTCTCAGGCCAGCCGAGAGTAGAGAAAGGCCAGAGGGCAGAGGAGAACCACGTATCAAGAACGTCCTCTTCCTGTCTGAGCGCTGCACCGCAGTCGGGACAAGTCTTTTCGTCTTCCTTGGATACAATCATCTTGCCGCACTTATCACAGTAGAAGGCGGGAATTCTGTGACCCCACCAAAGCTGACGGGAAATACACCAGTCGTGTATATTTTCCATCCAATTGAAATACTTCTTTGCCTGATTGTCGGGAATAAACTTAATTGTGCCGTCACGAACCGCTTGAATTGCGGGCACAGCCAGAGGCTCCATCTTTACAAACCACTGGTCTGAGATAAGAGGCTCAACGGTAGTGCCGCATCTGTAGCATACGCCCACATTGTGAACGGTAGGCTCAACCTTGACAAGAATGCCCATTTCTTCAAGCTCTTTGACAATAAGCTTTCTTGCCTCGTATCTGTCCATAGCGTTGAACTTGCCTGTAATTTCGTTAAGAGTAGCATCGTCGTTCATAACAACAATCTGCTCAAGGTCGTGTCTCTGACCTACAAGAAAGTCGTTGGGGTCGTGAGCAGGTGTAATCTTAACACAGCCCGTACCCTTTTCCATATCGGCATATTCGTCGGTAATAACGGGGATTTCTCTGTTTACAAAGGGAACAACAACAGTCTTGCCAACAAGGTGATCATATCTCTTATCCTCGGGGTTGACAGCAACAGCCGTATCTCCGAAAAGTGTTTCGGGACGGGTAGTGGCAACAACAACAAACTCGTCGCTGTCCTTTACATAATACTTGATGTGCCAGTATGCGCCCTGCTGTTCAGGATTTTCAACCTCGGCGTCGGAAAGCGCTGTCAGACAGTGAGGACACCAGTTTGCAATTCTGTGGCCTCTGTAGATAAGTCCCTTGTTGTAAAGGTTTACAAATACTTCCTTTACAGCCTGAGAGCAGCCCTCGTCCATAGTAAAGCGCAGGCGTGACCAGTCGCAGGAGCAGCCAAGCTTTTTTAGCTGCATAATAATTCTGTTGCCGTATTGGTTTTTCCAGTCCCATACTCGCTCTAAAAACTTTTCGCGTCCAAGGTCATATCTTGTAAGACCTTCTTCTTTTCTGAGGTTTTCTTCAACCTTAATCTGAGTTGCAATGCCTGCATGGTCTGTACCGGGTACCCACAATGTGTCAAAGCCGCGCATTCTCTTGTATCTTATGAGAATGTCCTGCAAGGTGTCGTCAAGGGCGTGACCCATATGAAGCTGACCTGTTACGTTTGGCGGAGGAATAACGATAGTGTAAGGATCTTTTGTCTTGTCACCGCTGGGCTTAAAGCAGCCGCCGTCCTCCCAAGCCTTGTATATTCGCTCTTCACTCTGAGCAGGATCAAAATTCTTTTGTAATTCCTTTGGCATTTTTATCTTGTCCTTTCGGGTAGTTAGTGTTTGGTTTTTTGTCACTTTTCTTGAAAGAAAAGTAACCAAAAGAACTTTATTTTGGCTGTCGCTGTTACAAGTCTTTTTAGGATTTTATCCGAGATTTTTCTTATAAGCGACCTTTGGTCATCCGTCGGTTAGCAGTACACTTCGTTTTGTCATCCTGAGCGAAGCACAGCACAGTCAAAATTTTTTAGATTGGCACAGAACGAAAATTATTTCAAAATCTCAACATCTTCAAGTCTGTTCATAACAAGACCCGTAATAAGCTTAGGATAGAAGTATGTAGACTTCTGAGGCATTTTTTCGCCGGCTAACGCAACGTCTTTGATTTCGGTAACCTTGGTGGCGTTGATAATAAATGCGCAGTTTGCCTTGCCTGTTTTCACGCTGTCGATTGCCTCGTCCTTGTCTCTTGTATATTTTAGGTTTATTTGCTTTGCCATATTTTCCTTGTCAATTCCCAGGATGTTTTCAAGGATTAAGCTGTGAAGCACCGTAACGTCAAGCCCTTTATAAGCATCGGATTTATCGGGATTCATTTGGCAAAGCTTATTTTGCGCATCCTTCTTCATAACCGAAAGATAGAATTTTCCATCAGGTGCGCACAGTACATTTGCCTTGTCGCCAACGTGCTTATTAAGAAGTGCATCAATTTCGCTTTGGGTAATTTCTGTTACATCAAAGTATTCCTTCATACCGCAAAGAGCTTTTTGTGTGTCAAAGCCTTCAAGGTCTGTTACCATTCTGTGTGTGGGGAATACCACAAGACCTTCATTTTCCATATCTATAAGGAACATCATAATGAAGTTTGCGGGATGGTTTTCATCAAGGATAACGCCGTCCTCACGGAGCTTGTTTCTGAAACGAAGTGCCGTTTCATATCTGTGATGACCGTCGGCAATAAAGAGCTGCTTTCCTTTGAAAAGCTCCTCAACCTTGCCGTTGACTGCCGCATCCTCGCTCTTCCAAAGTCTCTGGATAACGCCGTCCTTTGCGGTAAATTCAATTTCTGGGTTGTTCTTTGACATACTGTCGATGAGAGAGGTTATTTCTCTTTTTTCGTCGGTGTACATACAGTAAATGGGACTGAAGTTACAGTAGGTTGAGCACATAAGGTCAAATCTGTCCTGCTTTGCCTTTGAAAGTGTTTCCTCGTGGGGAAGCACAACGCCCTTTTCAAATTCTTCAATTCTCACTCTTGCGAAAATGCCCTTGATTTTGTAGGTGTTTCCCAAAGCCTCGAATTCTTCCTCATATACATAGTAGCCCTCTTTTTTGTCTGTGTCGATGATGCCCTTTTGGCACCAGTCAAGGTAAAGAGCCTTTGCCTTGCCGTAAGCATCGTCGCCCACAGGCTTTTCAAGACGGATAATGTTGTTTTCGCTTTGTGCGATAAAGCTGAGTCGTTCCTCTTCACTTATAATGTCATAAGGGGGACACACGTTTTTTGAAATGTCTCCTGATTTATCGGTAAATCTTAAAGCACCGAAGGCTTTTACGTCTGCCATTGAATATTTCTCCTATCTTACAAAATAATTCATACTATTATACAACATCAAAAAGAAATTTACAAGCATTTTTTGAAAGTTTTTTTGTGTTTGTCCGATTTTTTTAACCAAAACCGAGCTATTTGCATAAACTGAAAACAAAGGCTATAAAAAAAGCCTTACAACTTCAGGAGGTTTTACTATGACTGAAAAGAACTGCAACAACTCAAGAGGCTGCGTATCTTCATCAAACAATTCACTTTCAAATGCAGCGGCAGCTGCGGCTGTATCATCTGGAGTTCTTGGCACCACAGCTCAGAACACTTCAAACGACAAGTCAACCTGCATTGACGTCAAAAAAATCTACGACAGCGCCAAGGATAAGGACTGCATAGAGGATATCCGAGTTTACTTAGGTCCCGACGGACAGGAAATTATCGACAACGCAAGCAACATACGCTCAAAGTGTGCCGAGGTAATCTGGGCGAGCATTTCCGTTAACGAGGTGGCATTTAACAGAGGCTACTATTCCATTGATATCCGTTATTATTTCCGCCTTTGCTTTGAGGCCTGCGTTATGGGCAGAAGCAGAGAATTCTGCGGAGTTGCGGTGTTTGACAAGCAGGTTGTAATGTACGGCGGAGAAGGAAATGTAAGCATATTTACCTCCGACAACGTAAACAACGACATATGTGCTTCACTTCCCCAATCGGCGTTTACACAGAATCCTGCAAATACGCCTAGAGTTACTCTGGAGGTGGCAACACCCATAGTGCTCAACGTAAAGCTTGCCGACAGAGGTTACAACTGCGGCTGCTGTTGCTGCAGTATGGATCAGATTCCCGAAGGCATTTGCCAGAGCTGCGGATGTACACCTATCCCCGAGGATATGGGAGTAAAGTGTCTGTATGTAACTATCGGTCTGTTCTCTCTCATTAAAATTGAGCGTCCCGTATCCCTTCTCATCAATTCCGCAGAATACTGTATACCAAACCGTGAAAGCTCCGTTCTTTCCGACAATACAAGCGACCCTTGCACAATCTTCAGAAATATGAGCTTTCCTACCTGCGACTTTTATCCGCCCTCACTTGGCGCACTGTCCTCAGGTATAGCAGGTGGAGAGCAGTGCAAAGATGCTCCTCCTGCTCTCACAAGCGTTGCAGGAACCACCGTTACCACGGCATCAGGCTGCGGTTGCTGCAGATGATTTTTTCTCCTCTCGCAAGAGAGGAGTTTTTCGTTATAGTTACTTTATGTATAAAGAAATAGCAACACAACGAGCATAGATTGTTCAATATAAAAAGAAAATAAAAAATATCAATTTCGTTCAATCTTTTCCAATGTTTACCACATCTTAACAAATTTTAAAAAAAAAGTAGTATAATAGCATAGGTAAAATAGTGTAAAAAATCATTCTGAGGTGCAAAATATGAAAAAGTTTATGGATAAAGATTTTCTCCTTTCTACTCCTACAGGTGTGGAGCTTTTTGAAAAGTTCGCAAAGGATACCCCCATCATCGACTATCACTGCCACCTTGTTCCTGCGGAAATTGCAGGCAATAAGCAGTTTAAGAATATTACCGAGGCGTGGCTTTACGCAGACCATTACAAGTGGCGTGCAATCCGTGCCTGTGGTTATGAAGAAAAGTACGTAACAGGAGGCGAAGGCGTGTCGGATTATGACCGCTTCAAGGCTTGGGCAACAACAATGCCTTCCACAATAGGCAATCCTCTTTACCATTGGACTCACCTTGAGCTTCAGAGGTATTTCGGCTTTGATAAGCCCCTTTCTGCAAAAACCTGCGACGAAGCGTGGGAAACCTGTAATGCGGCACTTGCCAAGGGCAATATGGGCGCAAAGGATCTTATTACATCCTCAAACGTAAAAGTTGTCTGTACCACCGATGACCCTGCAGATTCACTTGAATACCATATGGAAATTGCCAAGGACACAAGCTTTAAGACAAAGGTTCTTCCTGCTTTCCGCCCCGACAAGGCTGTTAATATCGAAAAGGCGGGCTTTAAGGAATACATAGCTGAAAAGCTTGAGGTGGCTTACGGCAGTAAGATTGAAAATATCGACGAGCTTTGCGCTTGCTTTGTAAACCGCCTTGACTTTTTTGAAAGCCTTGGCTGTAAAACAAGCGACCACGGTATAGACTATGTTCCTTACGCTCCCTGCAGTAAGGCGCAGGCTGATGAAATATATAAGAAAGCAATGAAGGGCGAGGCTGTAACGGTTGTTGAAGCTGATATGTACAAGACCTATATGCTGTCATTCTTTGCAGGTGAATTTACCAAGCGTGACTGGGTTATGCAGATTCACTACGGCGTTGTAAGAAACAACTCGGATAGTAACTTTGCAAAGCTTGGTCCCGACACAGGCTTTGATACTATTTCGGGACACGACTGCATCAGAAACACACTTCAGCTTCTCAACAGCTTTGAAAAGAACGGAAGCCTTCCCAAAATGGTGTTCTATTCACTCAATCCCATTGAAAATGCTCAGATTGATGCTATGTGCGGCTGCTTCCAGGGCAATAATAAGGGTATCAAGAGCAAAATTCAGCCCGGCTCTGCCTGGTGGTTCAATGACCACCTTGAAGGTATGAGAGACCAGCTTAAGACATTTGCGGCAACAGGCGTGCTTGCAAACTTTGTAGGTATGCTCACAGACTCAAGAAGCTTCCTGTCGTACCCCAGACACGAGTACTTCAGAAGAATTCTCTGCGACTATGTGGGAAGACTTGTTGACGGCGGTGAGTATCCTTACGATATTGACTCACTTGAAGCAATTATCAAGGGCGTAAGCTTTGATAACGTGAATAAGTTCTTTGGATTTAATGTTTAATTGAAAAAATGTTTTGTTATCCTGAGTACGGACACAGTTCTGCTCAGGATGACAAACGGAGAGAGCAGCTAGCAGGTTGACGACCAAAGATTGCCCTTCCCAAAGAAATATTGAATATAACATCCAAAATAATTTAAAACGGCAATAGCCCAAATAAAGCAAATGTATCGCTCTTTCTCGAAAATCGACCGTACCTGCGATACACAAACCAACCAACTAACTAACTAACTATCTACCCGTGGCACAGCTGGATAGCGCATCAGACTCCGACTCTGAAGGTCATGAGTTCGAATCTCATCGGGTAGGCCAGGAATAACGGAGCTGTCTCAAAAGCTAAAATTGAGACAGCTCCGTTTTATATCAGATTACAGAGAAAACCGTTTTACAAGCACTATTTTTAGATACTTAAAATCAAACTCAAAACAGCCTTTACACCTGTTTCCATATCCATTCTTGCGTCACAGACTACGGGAATTTTAACAACTATCCTGAAGCGCTGTATGTTGCAAAAACACAGGCTCAGACATAAGATGTAAAAAAGAGTAAAGTGAGATGATAGCTTGTCTTTGAAATATTCTGTCTGCGTGCCGTCGGCATTTATGTATCAGGAAAACAGCAAAAGCTCGGTTGTGACGGACGAGGTGCTGTACGGAACAAAAATAGTAAAGCTTGAAGACAAAAATGATGGACTTGTATTTTGCAAAACCCATTACGGCTATTGCGGATACCTTGACTGCAATGCTCTGTCGAAGCAATTTCCCTGCTGTGACGAAACGGAATACACCGTTGTAAAAAGAAGTATGACTCTTTATAAATATCCTGACTACCGTTATGGCGGAATCGTCACGCTGCCAAGAGGAAGCACACTTTGTGTAAAGGAAATTTTCGAAAAGGAAGGTTTTATCGGCTTTATAAGCGGAAATGAACAGTATTTTGCCCTTTGTGGACATATGGTAAAAAGCAAGACCTTACACAGCCTTGTCAGCGAAGAAAGCAAAAGAGCGCAGCTTGTACGCTGTTGCCTTAGCTACCTTAATACGCCTTACCGCTGGGGAGGCAAAAGTCCCGAAGGAATAGATTGTTCGGGGCTGTGCTTTATGTGCTACACAATGTGCGGTCTTGGGCTGTACAGGGACGCCGAGTTTGACGGAAGGTATTTACGCAAAATTCCCTTTGAAGGACTGAAAAAAGCAGACCTAGTGTACTACAACGGCCACGTTGTGATGTACCTTGGAGGAAGCTTGTATATACATTCTTCATCCACGGCAGGACGGGTGTGCATCAATTCATTTGATAAAAGCAGTTCTTTGTATTTTGAAAAGCTTGACGGAAAAGAGGTATGCTGTGCTTCAAGTCTTGCCTTTGAAGGGTAAAAAAACAGTTGACAAATAAATAAAAAAGTAGTATTATAATTAGGCGTATGTTAAAAAGCAGTAATATGCTTTGGAAGGAAGTAAACTACTATGAAATGGACAGGACTTAATGAACTTCGAGAAAAGTATCTTTCTTTCTTTGAAAGTAAAGACCACCTTAGACTCAAAAGCTTTCCCCTTATCCCCATAAACGATAATTCCCTTTTGCTTATAAACAGCGGTATGGCACCTATGAAGCCTTATTTCCAGGGCACAAAGGAGCCTCCCAGAAAGAGAGTAACTACCTGCCAGAAGTGTATCCGTACACCTGACCTTGAAAACGTAGGTAAGACTGCAAGACATGGTACCTACTTTGAAATGCTTGGTAACTTCTCCTTCGGCGACTATTTCAAAAAGGAAGCTATTCCGTGGGCTTGGGAATTTTTAACAAAGACACTTGAAATTCCCTCTGAGCTTCTGTGGCCCAGTGTTTATGAACAAGACGACGAAGCATATGAGCTTTGGCGTGACGTAATCGGCGTTCCCGAAGAAAAGATTATCCGTATGGGTAAGGCTGATAACTTCTGGGAGCACGGCTCAGGTCCCTGCGGACCCTGCTCTGAAATCTACTTTGACAGAGGCGAAAAGTACGGCTGCGGCAGCCCCGACTGTAAGCCTGGCTGTGAATGCGACAGATATATGGAAATCTGGAATAACGTGTTCTCGCAGTTTGACAACGACGGTAAGGGTAACTATACAGAGCTGTCTCAGAAGAATATTGATACCGGTATGGGTCTTGAAAGACTTGCTTGCGTAATGCAGGGAGTTGATAATCTCTTTGAGGTTGATACCGTAAGACGTATTCTTGATACCGTTTGCGAATACTGCGGAAAGAAGTACGGAGAAGATGTAAAGAACGACATTTCCATCCGTATTATCACAGACCATATCAGAAGCACTTCATTTATGATTTGCGATGGAGTTATGCCCTCCAATGAAGGCAGAGGCTATGTTTTAAGACGACTTCTCAGACGTGCGGCACGTCACGGAAGACTGCTTGGCATCAAGGGTGCTTTCCTTGCAAAGCTTTGCGAAATCGTAATTCAGGAAAATGAGGGCGCATACCCTGAGCTTCGAGAAAAGGCAGACTATGTAAAGAAGATTATCTCCATTGAAGAAGAACGCTTTGATGCAACAATCGACACAGGACTCGGTATTCTTGCAGGTATGACAGCAGAGCTTGAAAAAAGCGGCAAAACAGTTCTTTCGGGTGAGGATGCATTTAAGCTTTACGATACCTTCGGTTTCCCCGTTGACCTTACAAAGGAAATTGTTGAGGAAAAGGGCTTTACCGTTGACGAGGATGCTTTTGCATCTCTTATGACAGAGCAGAAGGTAAGAGCAAGAGAAAACAGAAAGGCAGGCGGCGGATGGTCTGCGGCTGATGCAGATGTTTTAGGAGACGTTAAGGAAACGGAATTTACAGGCTATACAGAAACAGTTAGCGATGCAAAAATAGTTGCAATTGTTGTTGACGGCGTAAGAGTTAATGAAGTAAGCGAAGGAGAATTTACCCTTGTTTGCGACAAAACTCCTTTCTACGGCGAAGGCGGCGGTCAGGTAGGCGATACAGGTACAGCTTCCTTTGGAGGTGTTACCGTAAAGGTAGTTGACACCAAAAAGAGCGAAGGCAAGTATCAGCACATCTGCGAGCTTTCCGATAATGCGGTAGTGAAGGTTGGCGATAAGGTAACTCTTGCGGTTGACGGCGAAAGACGTGAGGCTATCAAGAGAAACCACTCGGCAGTTCACCTTCTTCAGAGCGCTCTGCGTAAGGTTCTGGGCGACCACGTTGAGCAGGCAGGCTCTTATGTTGACGAAGAAAGAGCAAGATTTGACTTCTCTCATTTCCAAGGTATGACAGCAGAGGAAATCTTGAAGGTTGAAGCTCTTGTAAATGAATATATCCTTGCAGGAAACAGCGTTGTTACTTTAGAAACAGATATGGAAACCGCTAAGAAGGAGGGTGCAATGGCACTCTTCGGAGAAAAGTACGGCAAGGTTGTGAGACTTGTAAAGATGGGAAACGTTTCTGCTGAGCTTTGCGGAGGTACACACCTTGACAATACCGCAAAGGCAGGTCTCTTTAAGATTGTTGCCGAGAGCTCTGTTGCGGCAGGTGTAAGAAGAATTGAAGCAGTAACAGGTAAGAATGTTCTTAACTATATCTATAATGACAAGAAGCTTCTTGAAGATACTGCGAAGGCTCTTAAGACCGGTAACGTAAACGATGTTGCGGTAAAGGCACTTCAGGCTGAAAACGAAATTAAGGAGTTGAAGGCAAAGCTGGATGCAATGAACAGCCAGCTTGCGGCTATAAAGACACAGAATCTTACCGATTGTGCAAAGAAGGTTGGCGAATTCAATGTAATCACGGCGCGTCTTGACGGTATGACAGGTGACGAGCTGAGAGCAGCAGGGGACGTTATCAAGGATAAGGACGAAAACGCAGTTGCACTTCTTGCTTCTGTTGTTGACGGAAAGGTACTTCTTCTTGCGGTTTGCGGCAAGAACGCTGTAAAGAACGGCGCAAATGCAGGTAAAATCGTAAAGGCTGCTGCAACAATATGCGGCGGTGGCGGCGGTGGAAGACCTGACAGCGCAAGTGCAGGCGGCAAGGACCCCTCCAAGGTTGACGAGGCTCTTAACAATATTGCTCTTTAATTGAATAATTGAGATTTATTTAACTGTCTTTGCTCTTTTTGAGTGAAGGCAGTTTTTTTGACTTCGACTGGCGGAAAGCTGTCGAGCTTAAAGCAAGACTGAATAGGTGTAGCTGTTTGCGACGACGGATGTGACGGCGAGTTCCACGGATGTTAAAAAAAGTTGCAAAAGCACATAAATAAGCGAAGAGTCGAAACATTTCTGCCAAACAAAAAAACAACTAAAAAAAAGAACTGCCTTAGAAGAAGCAGTTCAAAAAAGTATAACTCAAAAGAAAATAAATTAACCCATCTTAATTTCATTTTGCTTTGCAACAACGTTTTCGCCGCAGTAGATTTTACGAAGCTTGGGCTTTTCGATTTTGCCAGTTGGATTTCTGGGAATGTCGGCGAAGATAACCTGCTTTGGACGCTTGTATCTTGGCATACCAAGACAGAATTCATTGATTTCGTCAACAGTACATTCTAAACCATCCTTGATTTCGATGATGGCAGTTGCCTTTTCACCAAGTCTTGCGTCGGGTGTGCCGATAACCGCAACGTCCTTGACCTTGTCGTTTTGACGGATGAAGTTTTCAATTTCAACAGGGTAAAGGTTTTCACCGCCCGAAATGATAACGTCTTTCTTTCTGTCAACAAGGAAGATAAAGCCGTCCTTGTCCTGCATAGCCATATCGCCTGTCATAAGCCATTGACCGTAAAGACTTGAGGCTGTTGCCTTTTCGTCACGGAAGTAGCACTTCATAACGGAAGGACCCTTGACAGCAAGCTCGCCGACCTCGCCTTGCTTTACGGGATTTTTGTTTTCGTCGAAAATCACACATTCCCAGTCTGTGCCAGGTATACCTATAGCACCTACCTTGTGAATGTTTTCAATGCCCAGGTGAACACAGCCGGGGCCGAGAGATTCGGTAAGACCGTAGTTTGTGTCGTATTCGTGGTGGGGGAAGATTGACTTCCAACGCTTGATAAGGCTTGGCGGAACAGGCTGAGCACCGATGTGCATAAGCCTCCACTGACTGAGCTCGTACTTGTCAAGCTCAAGAAGACCTGCATCAATTGCATCCAAAATATCCTGTGCCCACGGAACAAGCAACCAGCAGATTGTGCACTTTTCTTCGGAAATGGTTTGAATAATCCACTTTGGACTCACGCCTCTGAGAATAACACCTTTGCCTCCCACGATAAAGGAGCCGAACCAATGCATCTTGGCACCTGTGTGATAAAGGGGAGGAATACAAAGGAATACGTCATCCTTTGTCTGATGGTGATTGTTGTTTTCTGTGTAGCAGGATGCAAGCACGCTCTTGTGTGTGTGAAGAACAGCCTTTGGAAAGCCTGTTGTTCCCGATGAGAAGTAAATTGCAGCATCGTCTTCTTCTGAAATATTGATATGTACATTAGCTTCCGTCATATCGGCTATAAGGTCTTCGTAGTAGCCTGCGTAAGAAGGACAGTCCTTCTTATTGCCAACAAAGATAAATTCACGGACGCCTGTGATAGAATCCTTGACTGCATCAATACGTGAAATAAATTCGGTACCGAAAACAAGCACGTCCGACTGTGAAAGCTCAAGACAGTACTTGATTTCTTCGGCACTGAAGCGGAAGTTCATAGGAGCAACAATTGCGCCCGTCTTAAGAATACCGAAATATATGGGAAGCCAATCAATGCAGTTCATAAGAAGAAGTGCAACCTTTGTGCCCTTTGTAATGCCCTCGCCGAGCAGATAGTGGCTGAGCTTGTTAGCTTTGCCTTCAAATTCACGCCAGGTGATTTCGTGTCTGTGGCTGGGCTTTGGAATGGCTTCAACCAGGTCATATTCCTCCCACGCCTTGTCAATTTTCTCCCTAATTTCAGGGTTTACTTCAACCAGGGCAACATCGTCAGGATATAACCTTGCGTTTTGTGTAAGTACGTCTGTAATAATCATATCACGTTATCCTTTTCTTGGGTCTTGATTTGTAATAAAAACTAAAGTATATTATAATACATAAAGCAAAATATTTCAAGAGAATTCTGAATTATTCCGTACAATTTTACAATATTACCTTATTTTGGACTTTATTTAATTTTTTCTTAATATTTCAAGCTCGCTTTGGGTAAGATTGCGCCACTGTCCTTCTTCAAGCTTTTCGTCAAGAGTTATGCCGCAGAAGGATAAACGCTTGAGGTATAAAACCTCTTTTTGTCCGCAGGCGTAGCACAGACGCTTGATTTCGTGGAATTTTCCTTCCGTCAGCGTTATTTTGCCGCACAGGCTGTCATCAGAGCATATTTCAAGAACGGCAGGCTTCGTTTTTTTGCCGTCCATCATAATGCCGTCCTTCATAATAAGTATGTCATCCTGCGAGAAAGGCTTGTCACAGCGGACGAAATACAGCTTTTCGGCGTGGTGCTTGGGTGAAAGAAGTCTGTGGGCAAGAGAGCCGTCGGTTGTCATTATTAGAAGCCCCACCGTGTCTTTATCAAGACGTCCGCAGGGGAAAAGCCCCTTGTCGGCGTAGCTTTTGTCAAAAAGACTGAGCACCGTTTTTTCGCGGTTGTCGTCGGTGGAGGATATGAGTCCTGCGGGCTTATTGAGCATAATATAAATATTTTCGCTGTAGCAAATGCTTTTGCCGTCAACGGTAATGCTTGCATTTTCTGCAACCTTGATGTCGCCTTTTTTTACTTTTTCGCCGTCAACGCACACTCGTCCCGATTTTATAAGGGTTGCTGCATCCTTTCGGCTTATTATGAGAGAAGATGAAATGAGCCTGTCAAGTCTTATCTGGTTCAATTATTACACCGCCTTTGAAAGTCTGTACTATTTTAACATAAAAAATTATATTTTACAATATATAAAAGCACAAAAATGGAAATTGAAGGTTGACATTATAGGCTGAAAAGGGTATAATGTAACGGTAAAAGGAATATTGTGCATATATGAAAAAATATCCTTTGTGTAAGAATGTAATAAGGAGGCGGCAATGTGGTTGAAAGCATAACAGGGTTTCTTGCTGGACTGGGAATAAGCGAAGAAATGTCAATGTTTATAATATCTCTCATACCCTTTGTGGAGCTGAGAGGCGGTATAATATGGGGGCACGCAATTGGAATGGATCCTTTAAAGGTTTTTGCAATATGCTTTCTTGCCAACTGCCTGCCGATACCCTTCATTATTTTTCTTGCAAGACCTTGCTTTAACTGGCTTAAGAATTTCAAGGTGTTTAAAAGGTTTATAGAAAAAATAGAAAACAGAGTTGAAAAAAAGGCAGACGAAGTAAAGAAGAATAAGTTTGAAATGCTGGGACTTATGCTTTTTGTAGGTGTTCCGCTTCCCGGAACAGGTGCATATACGGGTTCTCTTATTGCGGCACTTCTGAATATGCGTCTGAAAT
The DNA here is from genome assembly GCA_045646465.1 of Eubacteriales bacterium. Classification (GTDB taxonomy): domain Bacteria; phylum Bacillota; class Clostridia; order Oscillospirales; family CAG-382; genus UMGS1387. The sequence continues at coordinate 27,132 of JAZRKT010000029.1, forward strand.
ACGCAGTACCTGTCATAATCCTTGGCGTATTTCTTGCGGGACTTATTATGACGCTTGCCTCTATGGGACTGTTTTCGGCTATAGGGTATGTGCTTTGATTTAGAAAGGAAAAATATGGACGGAAGGCTGACTGACTTTACCTCACAAGCCGAAAAAAAGGCTGTAAAGAAAAAAGCATATTTTGCAATGTGCAGAGTGACGGTAATGCTGTTTGTGCTGTCACTGCTTTCCTATGCTTTTTCGTATTTTTTAAACTATTTGCTGCATACATATTCTTACGATATACAAAAGGCGCTTACAGACCTTGTATGCTTTTTCGGAGTGGGAAAGGCGGTTGCGGTATCGGCGGTAAAAAGATTGCTTATGAGCGATGCGTTCTTTCACTTCGCAAGCATTGTAAGCAGCTTTGTAACACTTGTACTGCCGGCGGCGTTGTTTGCAAAATTTGAGGGTATAAGTGGCAATGACAGCTTTCCCGTCAAAGGGAAATTGATACCCGGCTTTTTCAGAATGTTCGGAGTAATGCAGCTTTTTGTTATGATGGCGGGAGCATTATCCACATCGCTGTATAACTTTATTTTTCCTGACAGCACCGTAAACCCTGCAGGCTTTGCAGATCTTTCGGGAAGTGGATTTGATGTTTTTTCGCTTATAATGCAGATAGTTTCAACGTGTATACTTGTGCCCGTTGCTGAGGAGTACGTATTCAGAGGTGTGATTTTCGGTTGTCTCAGAAGGTACGGACTTATGTACGGCGTTGTTGCAAGCGCGGCAGTTTTCGGAATTGTACATTCACAACCATCGCAGAGTGTGTATGCACTTGTTTTCGGTATGTTTTCGGCATTTCTTGTTGCACTTACGGGAAATATCAAAACAAGCATACTGTTCCACGCAGTAAACAATATAATTACGGTGGCATCAGAGCAGCTGTTGGCATTTGCCGATGAAGGAACGGCGGTGCTGTTCAATTCCCTTCATTCGCTGTTTGCGGTGATGTTCGGCTTTGCAGGCTTGTATCTTGTGGCAAAAAAAGACGGCTTTGCACAACAGTTTTTCGTCCTTTGCAAGGCGGACAGGTTGGAAAAGGGCGACGATGCGGGAATGAAGCAGATAGCGGTTATTCCTATGGTTGTGTATGCGCTGATATATGCTTTTGACATAATAAGAACGGCGGTGTGATAATGTCGGCAAGTCAAAAACAAAAGGATGAAAAATACTTTATGAAAGCAGCTTTGCAGCGAGCAAAAAAGGCAGCACAGCAGGGAGAAACACCTGTAGGGTGTGTAATCGTAAAGGACGGGAAAATAATATCCGGCGGACGGAATAAGCGTGAAAAGTCAAAAAATGCACTGTGCCACGCGGAAATTGAGGCAATAAACAGAGCCTGTAAAAAGCTTGGAGGCTGGCGGCTCCATATGTGCGATTTGTATGTGACGCTGGAGCCGTGTCCTATGTGTGCGGGAGCAATAATAAATGCAAGAATAAAAAATGTGTATTTCGGTGCAAGTGACGATAAGGCAGGCTCCTTCGGGAGTATCACCGATTTGTCGCTTCTTTCCTATAACCACAAGCCGAACATTGAAGGCGGCGTGCTGCGCGACGAATGTGCAAGTGTGTTAAAGGATTTTTTCAAGGAACTGAGAAAGAGCAAGAGGATAAAAAAGCAGGATCCCTCGGAGGTTGATGAGTGATGAGAACATCGATAATAGGAATGGGCGGCATTTCGGTGACCCATATCACGGCAATTAAAAGCAGTAGCTTTACAAAGCTTTGCGCAATATGCGACACAAATCAGGAAAAGCTTGACTTGGCAATGGAAAAAATCGTAGACCCCGATGTAAAGCAGTATACCGATTATAAGGAAATGATACTGACTGAAAAGCCGGATGTTGTTCACATCTGTACACCTCATTATCTTCACAGGGATATGGCAATTTTCGCACTTGAAAACGGCTGTCACGTTTACCTTGAAAAGCCTGCAGCTATGAACGCAGAGCAGGCAGAGGATATTGTTAAGGCAAGTGAAAAGACGGGCAAAAAGGTGTGTGTATCCTTCCAGAACAGGGTTATTCCCACCAACGCCTTTGCAAAAAAAGCTGTGACAGAGGGCATATACGGCAAGCTTTTGGGAATTCGTGCTGAAATGACCTGGAGCCGTAGCGGGGGATATTATCAGAACAGCGACTGGAGAGGGACCTGGGAAAGAGAAGGTGGCGGAGTTCTTATGAACCAGTCTATCCATACACTTGACCTTATGTACTATCTCTGCGGAGAATTTGAAAAGCTTGAAGGCTCGGTTGCACTGAGAAGAAACAAGGGTGTTATTGAGGTGGAGGACACAGCCGAGGCTACGATTTGGTTCAAAAACGGCGTACAGGGTATATTCTATGCAACCAACTGTAATTTCGAGGACTCGTCGGTACAGGTTGAGCTGTTTTTTGAGAAGACTTCCTTACTGCTTTATAAGGATACTCTTTACATCAACGGTAAAAACGGTCTTGAAATGCTGGTAAATAACAGCGATTATTCAAAAACCGAGGGTAAGGCTTGCTGGGGTAACGGTCACGTAATGATGATGAACGCTTTCTACAATGCAATTGAAGGCTCAGACGATTACTATTGTGATATAAAGGATGCAGTGCCTGTTCTCCGTATGATAGATGCAATTTACTCCACAAGCACAAATAAGCTCAGATAGCTTCTAAAACAATACCGCCTTGCATATAATGTAGCAGTAAACTAAATTATACGGAGGCGGTTTTGTGTTTGTGTTTTCATTTAAGGCGTCAAGTGTCAGATTTCTGAGTATTCTGTGTGCGTGTCTTCTGGCGGGGGCTTTTGTAATAGCGCTTATGCCGGATGCAGGGTATGCCGTCAATGTCAATAAAATTGAAGCAGTGGAAAATCTTGAAAAAATCAACGTCTCAGCAAATAAGGGCAGAGTGAAGTACATCAATGCTCTCGGTTTTGAGGTGGATGAAGAAAATGTCGTGAAAAACAGCGAAAAAGTACCTGAGGTTTTCTCTGCCGCTTTTGAACAGTACAATAACCTTCAGAAAAGCCAGGGCTTTGACCTGCAAAAGCTTAAGGGAAAAACAGTAACAAGCTATACATACAAAATAAAAAGCTATCCTGAGGGTTTTGAATTAAATGCTGCCGACGGAGTAATAACCCTTGTTTGCTGTAAAAACAAGGTGGTGGGAGCAGATGTGTGCTCTGCGAGTATGGGAAAGGTCTTTGCTGCTGTAAAGCCTGTGTAAAAATAATGAAAAAGGAAGTAACAATGGATTTTTTTGAATTTGTAACCCGTATTGATTTAGATGTCGTAAGATTTGTAAGAGAATATCTTGCGTGCCCCTTTCTTGACTTTGTTATGCCTATTATTACAAGTATCGGCTATAAGGGCATTTTCAGCATACTGCTGTCTTGTATTCTCATAGCCGTCAATAGAGGTAAATCAAGAAAGGCGGGCTTTGTAATGCTGACGGCAATAGTGTTGGGCTTTGTTTTCGGGAATCTTCTGTTAAAGCCGCTTTTTATGAGACCCAGACCATCGTGGATTGACAGCGTGCCGATGCTTGTACCAAATCCCTCCGATTTTTCGTTTCCGTCGGGACATTCCCTGTGTGCCTTTGAAACTGCGGTGCCGATATGTATGTACTTTGGCAAAAAGCGGGCAAGTGCTGCTTTGACAATTGCCTTTCTTGTGGCTTTTTCAAGGCTGTACCTATATGTGCATTTTCCTACAGATATTATTGCAGGAGCTGTTATGGGAACGGCATTTGCTTTTATTGCAAGGGCGATATGTGATTTTATCCAAAGAAAAATAGGTAAAGAAGGGTAAAATTCATAAAATTTCTTTAGTATGTTAATCAAATAAAGTATTGCAAAATAAAAAGAATTGTGATATAATTTACGGGAAATATAATTTAACTTTGGAAGGAAGTATAAAAATGGCAGTAAATCTTGACTGGTCAAATCTGAGTTTTGGCTACAGAAAGACAGATTACAGATATGTTTCAAACTATAAAAACGGAGCATGGGATGAAGGCAGTCTTACTACCGACGATACCGTTACCATGAGCGAATGTGCAGGTGTTCTTCAGTACGCACAGACGGTATTTGAAGGACTTAAGGCGTATACAACCCAGGACGGACACATTGTTGTATTCCGTCCCGACCTCAATGCGGAAAGAATGATTGATTCCGCAAAAAGACTTGTTATGCCCGAATTTCCCAAGGAACGCTTTATTGATGCTGTAGTACAGACTGTACAGGCAAATGCTGACTATGTTCCTCCTTACGGCTCAGGTGCAACACTTTACCTTCGCCCCTATATGTTCGGTATTGACCCTGTTATAGGTGTAAAGCCTGCAAACGAGTATCAGTTCAGATTGTTCTGTACTCCTGTAGGACCTTACTTCAAGGGCGGTGTCAAGCCCCTTACACTTACAATAAGCGATTTTGACAGAGCCGCCCCTCACGGCACAGGCCACATCAAGGCAGGTCTTAACTATGCAATGAGCCTTTATGCAATTACCTGGGCACACGAAAATGGCTATGACGAAAATATGTATCTTGACAGTGCAACAAGAACAAAGGTTGAAGAAACAGGCGGAGCGAACTTCCTGTTTGTAACAAAGGATAACAAGGTTGTAACTCCTAAGTCAAGCACAATTCTTCCTTCCATTACAAGACGTTCTTTGCTTTATGTTGCAAAGGAATACCTCGGACTTGAGGTTGAAGAAAGAGAAGTTTACAAGGAAGAGCTGTGTGATTTTGCTGAGTGCGGCCTTTGCGGAACCGCGGCAGTTATTTCTCCCGTAGGCAAAATCGTTGACCACGGCAAGGAAATCTGTCTGCCCGGCGGTATGAACGAAATGGGACCTGTTACCAAGAAGCTTTACGATACCCTTACAGGCATCCAAATGGGCAGAATCGAAGCTCCCGAGGGCTGGATTAAGGTTATCAAGTAATTTGTACATTTGAATAATGTGAAAAAGCTGTCTTACTTCAAGGCGGCTTTTTTTAATGCGAGGAATATAGAAGGGGAGTTTTATCTGTCAGGTGACAGCTACCGCATACACCTTCACCACGCAGAAGCTTTAGACATATAATAAAGTATAAATCTTTGGAGGTGTACATATGACAAATAACATTACATCCTTTTTGTCGGATAATCTGTGGCTGGTGCTTGCGGTGATTATTCTTTTGGTGCTTCTCATTTAAAAAAGTAGGGCCTGTAGCAAAATGATTGTTACAGACCCTAATTTGTATATAATCTACAATTCTTGTAAGGAACAATGCGAATATTTGCCGCCATACCCACACAGCCTTCCTTATGAAAGATAAGCGCGTCAAGCAAATCCTTGGCAATGTGTAAATCATCAGCGGTTGCATTGGATGATTTCTGTGCAAGAAAAAAGCTGTCGTGTACAAGCTCTTTAACCATAATGTCACTCATTTCCTTGTGTTTTTATAAATTATATCCTTTTTTCACCGTTAAGTAAATGCCACATATATACTGTATAATTAAGGAATTTGTTTTGTTTTTTCATTTATATCTATTAAAATGAGCGAAAAAACGATGTTTTTACAAGGTTGGATTTTACTTAATATAAAAATAACGGTTATAAAGGAGAATAAATACTTTTAAGGTAATCTTTGTGCATTGAAAGAAGGTGCGGAATATAGTACAATAATTGGCGAAAGGAGGAGATTTTAATGAAAAAGCAAATTGCTCTCATTATCATTTCATTACTTGCGGCAATGCCTGCCGCGGCACATCAAAATAATAATACTAGGATGTGCATTCGTCCGCAAAGCTTTGACAGTTGTTTTCAAAAGGAATATGACTTCACGTGGGAAAACCAGGATTTCTTCTGGGATGTGTGCTTTGATATTTGTGGTAACCCTTGCATAGACGGCGATTCGTCTCTGCCTGAAGTGCCCCAAAATCCTGTGCTTCCCGAAAAGCCTGAAAAACCCCAGGAGCCTGTGCTTCCTGAAAAACCTGAAAAACCTCAGGAGCCTGTGCTTCCTGAAAAGCCTGAAACACCGGTACTTCCGGAGGAGCCGACATTGCCCGAAGAGCCTGTTGTGCCTGAAAATCCCGACAGTGGCGACATACAGCCGTCACTTCCGTCAAAGAGCGAAATTACCCTTTTATTTGAGCTTGTAAATGAAGCAAGAGAAAAAAGCGGTATGAAGTCTCTTACATACGACACCTCTCTTGAAGAATGTGCAAATGTACGTGCCGTGGAAATAAAGTCGCTGTTTTCACACACAAGACCATCGGGACTTAGCTGTTTTACGGTGCTTGACGAATACGGCTACGACTATTCCTACGCAGGTGAAAACATCGCCTACGGTCAGAAGGATGCCGAAGAGGTATTTACTGCGTGGATGAACTCGCAGGGTCACCGCGAAAATATCTTAAGTCCGTCCTACACGAAGATAGGAATGGGTCTTTATGGCACGGGTACGCTTTACTGGTCGCAGTTTTTTGCAGGGTAAATAAAACCTATTACAAAATTCTTTGCGGAGCTTTCTTATAAGAAAGCGACCGAGCTACTCAGGGCGAGAAGCCCTGAGTAGCTGTTTGAAGACAACGAAACTCCCTATGCTTCATAAAGTGCAGGAAAGGTGAATTTACCATTCTTCAAAGAAAGGTAAAGAGGAAAACCCTCGCCGGGGAGTCTTAAAACGTGAGATAAAACATACTTTTTCAACAGACAACAGCGGACAGGGAGTAAAACCTTGTCCGCTTTTTTTACTGACTCTTTTTCTGCTTTTGCTTATCCGCTGTCTTTTTGCCTGCCTTCTTTTTTCTAACGGAATAACCGAAGGTGCCTATTCTTTTTCCAAGTTCAAAATATTCGCCGTGGGCGTAGGCGGCAAGGTTTGCCTTTGAAAGACACAGCTTTCCTTTATCGTCAAGCAGCTTTTCGTCCACCGATACGCCTACAATGTCGGCAATAAACATATGGTGGGTGCCTAGTTTAACAATGTCGCACACCTTACACTCAAGTGCCACGGGACTTGCTTCAAGGATAGGTGCTGACACGTTTTGAGCCCTGACAGTTGCAAGATTCATCTTTTTAAGCTTGTCCACCTTTCTGCCGGTATATGTACCGCACCAGTCGGCGGCACGCACAAGGTCGCGTGTTGTAAGGTTTATGACAAATTCTCCGCTGTTTTTTATAAGCTCATAGCTGTACCTTTCGGGACGAATTGAAATGTAGGTTTTGGGCGGCTGAGTGTTGAGCACGCCTGTCCACGCAACGGTAAAAACATTGTCCTTGCCGTCGTATGAGCTTGTTACCATTGTGGGCGGAACAGGTGCAATAAGCACCGAACCCTTCCAGTTTACTCTTGACATTGCTTTCTCCTATAATTTAAAATCAAAGCGGCTTTCAAATTCCATACCATCAAGGTAAGACAATTCTCCAGATGGTGTTTTAAAGACAAATTTTAGCTTGTGTGAGCAAAGCATCTGATGCTTTACGCCCGTTTTGTTTTTGTGGTTTATGCCGTATTTGCCGTCGCCTACTATAGGACAGCCGATGTAGGCAAGATGAGCTCTTATCTGATGTGTTCTGCCTGTTATCAGCTCCACCTCAAGAAGGCTTTTTTCGCCGTCGGATTTGAGTACACGGTATTTTGTAATAACTGTTTTTATGTCGTCATCGTACCTTGTACCCGACATTTTTTTTGCCTGCTCAAAGGTATCGTAAATGTATACACGGTTGTTTTCTCTGTCCTTGTAGTGAAAATGCTTCAAGACATCCTCTTTTTTCTTTGGCTCGCCGTATACAAGTGTGTGATAGGTCTTGACCATTTCACGGTTTTTGACCTTGTCGTTCATTATTCGAAGAGAGGCGGCGTTTTTTGCGGCTATGACAATACCGCTTGTGTTTCTGTCAAGACGGTTGCAAAGGGACGGCGTAAAGCTCTGTTCATTTTTGGGATTGTACTCGCCCTTTTTGTAAAGATAGCCGATAAATCTGTCAACAAGGCAGATTTCGTCATCCTTTGCCTTTTCGTCGGGAAGATTTGAGTGCACAAGCTCGCCCTGGGGCTTGTCAAGGAGCATAATGTTGTCGTCCTCGTATACAATATCCTCCTGCTTTAAAGTGCATCCTTCAAGCATAAACTTTTCCTGCTTATTTTTTTGTCCGTCAGCGAAAAACTCGTCGCTGATGTATAGGGTTATTTCGTCGCCCTCGTAAACAATGTCATTTGGATTTGCCCTGATACCGTTAATCTTAAAGCACTTTTTGCGAAAGTACTTTTGCAGAAGTCCGTTTGGAATATTGCTCAGTGCCTTAAGCAGAAACTTGTCTATTCTTTTTTCGGAGTCATTTTTTCCTACCTTTAAGGTTCTCATTAGCGGCCTCTTTTCCGTGCGTATTATGTACCAGTGCGCCGATAGGTGCACTTTATGAGCCGTAAGGCTCGATTTACGAAAATTTCAATTTTCAATTTATGATGCAAGGCAATTCAATAAGTTTGCTTTGTAAACTCATTATATAAAGACTGTATAATTTATATGCTGATTTTGTTAGCAGCAGTTCATATCAAACTAACCAAAAACAGATATACAACACAAATCAGCAGTTGCATTGTATTCTAAAACTGAAAATATATAAATGGATTGTTCCCCGTGTATGCTAATGCAAAACATATTCCAAACGCCAAAAACAGGATAACTAAACCAAATATACTTTCTAAATTTACTATCAAATAAAATCCCTGAATATCTGTTTTTTCCTTATATGATTTGAAGCACGCAATCAATGATGAAACAACAACACATACTATTCCCAGAACGGACCATGAACTAACATAAATAATTCCGTCCTGCCATCTTGTTATTCCTAAAATAACAGATTGTGCAATATCAAAATTTTCTGCACGAAAAAATATCCAGCAAAAAGCAACAAACAAATATGTAATCACACCTGAACAAATATTTCCTACGAATGTTCCCTTATATGTTTTATTATGTCTAAATAGTTTCATCCATATTTTGTGAATACAGAGAGCCACGCCATGAAGTGCTCCCCAAACAACAAATGTCCACGATGCACCATGCCACAACCCGCCAATCAACATAGTCAGAAATAAATTTATGTATGTTCTTGCTCTGCCTTTACGATTTCCGCCAAGGGGGATATACAAATATTCCTGTAGCCAAGTTGATAAACTTATATGCCATCTTTTCCAAAAATCACTGATATTTTTTGAAATATATGGCATATTGAAATTTCGCTTCAAATCGTACCCTAAAGCTTTTGCGGTTCCGATTGCCATATCGGAATAGCCGGAAAAATCACAATAAATCTGTACCGAATAACTTATTACGGCCAGGACAATCGATATGGCGTGATATCTTTGTGGCACACTAAAAACAGCATCGACACAAACTGACATATTATCTGCTATTACTATTTTTTTGAATAAGCCAAATACAAAAAGCTGTATGCCCTCTTTAAAATTCTCCCATGTTATGTTTCTGTCTTCATATAATTGATAAATAAACTCCTTTGCCTTTACAATTGGTCCTGCAACCAATTGTGGAAAAAAAGAAATATATAAAGCAACGTTTATAAAGTTTTTTTCGCATTTTATCTGATTTCTGTACACATCTATCGTATAACTCATTGACTGGAAAGTATAAAAAGAAATTCCTACCGGCAAAATAATATTTAATGTACCTGATTTGTTAATTTCGAACACATAACAAAAAGAATCAATAAAGAAATTGAAATATTTAAATATTCCCAGTATAATAAGTGGAATA
>JAZRKT010000030.1:0-2363 GCA_045646465.1 Eubacteriales bacterium
TAAGACCGCTTGGCCTCCGACTTATTACCGTTACAAGTAGTAACAGCAACAGAAACCGCAGAGAGCACAGAGGGTGCAAGTCTTGAGGAATTGGAAAAATTCGGTTTTTCCCTTGACCCCGACTCTTACGACACCAATGCGCTAAAACCGGGCACACACCCGTTAGAGCCGAAGTATGACTTATACATCGACAACGGCAGTAAGCATTCAAAAACAGATGCATGGCTGAAAAACTCCAAGACTTTACTGTCCCCAATTTATTATTATTTTGGACTCTCTAAGGAAATATCGGACGCTTTTTCAAATAAAGAATCCGTGCCCTACTTTGTTTCGACAGGCTTTGCAGCAACTGAAACAGGTGTTGATGACCATATAGCAAAGGTTTACTTTGAAAGCGGAAAAACAGGCGGCAAAATATTATTAAGCATTTATGATGCCAAAGGGAACGCCCTCTTAACAGGATATGAAACGGGAGGCTATGTATATGAATCTGAAATAGAAATGTGGGAGGTTGAAGGCCTTTTGTCTGTAACATCAGGCGACTTTGATGGCGACGGCGTTGATGAAATTGCCGTTTACACTCCCAATAATAGCGCTGCCAAAAACGCAAAAGCCTGCCAGATTTATATGGGAATATTTGAATTTGACGCGGCAAGCAAAAGCATTACATCAAAGAAATACATAGATCTGGCAACCGATGTTTCATCGTGGACACAAGGTCATTTTACTCTTCCAGGCTTTAATGTACACGGGCCAATCTTTTATTATTTGCCGTATGTTGCACTTTGCGGTGACGACTTAAGCGGCGACGGAATAGACGACCTTTCTGCAGTAGCAAGCTTTTCTACCTGGGCTAGAAATCGCACCGGTTCAACAACAAACTCAATAAAGCAGTTAATTGACCCCTCAACACGCCTTGCATCTGTACTTGAGGTATACGAAGGCAAAGAAGGCGGAGGCTTTACCTGGAGCGTAAAGCACAGAACAATGGTGACAACAGGTCTTACGGGCGGTTCAAGTGATTCAAGCACTCAAAACCGCTTTATCCTCCGTAATGCAAATATTACAACGGGCGATGTTAACGGTGACGGAATAAACGAAATCATCATAGCAGGTAACTACACAAGAGCCTCAAACTACTCGACCACTTCAACATCTACCGCTACATCAAACAGCTTTGTAGAGGTTGATGGTGAGCACGCACTTTGCCACATTGTAGGCTACACTACATACGAAAACCTTAAAAACCGCGAAATGTACAACTCAAATTCAGAATATAACTGGACAGTACAGCGCACGGGTGACGGTCAGACATATTGGTTTAATGAAGACGAGACCGATTCAGGCCCGATTACCGTATCATTAGCTTCATTCAAGCGAAACGGCACAGGATATCCCGAAACAATATTCGTAGGCGGTCAGTTCTTTGAATATAATTCAGAATCAGGCACCCTCGCATTTTTGGAAAACAGCGACATCAGCTACCCCGAGAGTATAGGAGATACCAGCGTTGTGTGGATTGGTAAAGCCGTAGCAGGAAACTTAGCAAACGATGTGTTCGGGAGAGAAGTTTTAGCATTCCCGTTCTATATGAAGAGAAGCGGCGAAGAAATATACACCTGCGAAGTAGATTTTTTCTATAATAAAACGACTTCACGATATTTGGGTGGAAATGAAGCACTTGCCAATACATACCATTATGCGCTTTCCGAGGTTTCTTCTCAGAAATTGATTTCTTTGGCACTCATAGACAGCGGAAACAAAACAGGCTACCTGACCTACAACGGCAACAACACTGATGTTTATTACAGTGATGTAGAGGTTCTTTCAATTATGCAGGCACCTCCCCTTTATGAAGAGCTCAATGACGATACATATATAGGCAACTCCGAAACAAGCTTTACAAAGTCGGAAGGAAGCAGTGAGGAATGGACTCACGGCGGTTCACTGACAGCAGGTGTTGTGGCGGGCTTTGAGCAGGAGACAAGCTTCCTTGGGCTCTTTAAGGTTGCAGGTGCAGAATACGAAGTCAGCATCACAGGAACTGTCGGCGGTGAAGACGCTAAAGAAAAATCCTACGACTACTCTTCAGGCTTTGCAACAGCAGGTACTACAGATACCGCAGTAATTTTCGCTGTTCCTTATGTGCGTTACAACTGCACAATGTATGTTCCTGAATACAAATTGCCCACAGAAGAAGATTACAATACTCTCTGCGCTTTCAGGGATGAGCTTGCAAGTAATCTCAGCAAGTATGTTGAAACGGGCGATACACAGTCAAGTGGTACTTATGTAAAAGGTTGCAAGTATTATTATTACAGATACAGCTCGTATGTAAACGAAAACAACGCCGAAGAACAGCA
>JAZRKT010000031.1:0-9842 GCA_045646465.1 Eubacteriales bacterium
ATTGAAATCTGTAAAAAGAGCGATATTCCCGTCGTCTGTATTTGCGATACAAGCCACGTTATGCAATCGGACTATGCTGAGATTATTATCTGCGACAAAGGCAAAGACAGCACTGACCTTGTGCTTGTAAATAAGTGCCACCAAGGTGACATAGTTATAACTCAGGACTACGGAGTTGCGTCAATGGCACTTGCAAAGGGTGCGTACTGCATCCATCAAAGCGGAATGTATTACACAAAGGACAACATTGATTCACTTTTAGCCGTTCGTCACATGGCGTTTGAAGAAAGGCGTAAAAGCTCAAAGCATCATCTTAAAGGGCCGAAGAAGCGGACTCGTGAGGATGATGAGAGGTTTGAAATGGCTTTCAGGGAGCTGGTTGGGAAGGTTTTGAATATGGGATAAATTAAAGCACGGATTTTTGTGTCCGTGCTTTGCTATAAAAAGTTACTTTATTGTTTAGCAAGGGCGACCCCCCGACGAGGGTTCGCCCTCTTTTCAGCATTTGAAATGCTGAAAATTAACCCACTCCTGCGTTTTATGAAGCACGGAGAATTTCGACCTCTGCGGACGTCGACTTAGGGCTTCTCGCCCTAAGTACCTCCGTCGCTTTCTTATAAGAAAGCAACGCAAAGAATTTTATTCCGCCTTTTCAATTATTTTATAGCAAACCTTACCGTCCTCAAGCACCGCCTGTACATTATCACCCTTTGCAATATTCCCCTCAAGCAGTTCTAAGGAAAGGCTATCCTCAATTTGTCTTTGCATTGCACGTCTTAAAGGTCTTGCTCCATAAACAGGGTCAAAGCCAGCTTTTGCAAGATGCTCTACCACCTCATCGGTAAATGTAAGATTTACGCCTAAGTTTTTGATTCTGTCGTTAATCTGTGTCAGCATCAAAAGCGCTATCTGCTTTATGCTTTCATCAGTCAGCCGGCGGAAGACAACAATCTCATCAACTCTGTTAAGAAACTCAGGTCTGAAGTGACCTTTCAGTGCCTCCATAACCGCCTTTTCCGTCTTTATCTGCTCAGCCTCCTGCCTTTCGTCATTGATAAAACCAAGCGACTTAGGCTCTGCAAGGCTTCCAGAACCAAGATTTGACGTCATAATAATACAGGTATTCTTAAAGTCTACCGTTCTTCCGTGGGAATCGGTGAGAATACCGTCCTCAAGCACCTGTAAAAGAAGATTGAATACATCGGGGTGCGCCTTTTCTATTTCATCAAAAAGCACCACAGAATAAGGATTACGTCTTATTTTTTCTGTTAACTGTCCAGATTCCTCAAAGCCGACGTAGCCGGGAGGCGAGCCGATAAGCTTTGAAACCGAATGTTTTTCCATATATTCCGACATATCAACTCGAATTATTGCGTTTTCGTCCCCGAAAATTGCCTCGGCAAGAGCCTTTGACAGTTCAGTTTTACCTACTCCCGTCTGTCCGCAGAAGATAAATGAGCCCTGTGGACGCTTTGGGTCTTTAAGCCCTGTTCTGCCGCGGCGAATTGCACGTGAAACTACGCTTACAGCCTCATCCTGACCGATAACTCTCTTCTTGAGAATTTCATCAAGCTTAAGAAGTCTTTCGCTTTCCTCGCTTTCAAGCTTTTTAACAGGTATATGTGTCCAGCTTGTAACAATTTCAGCAATTTCCTCTTCACCAATTGACGGCCTGTTCTGCCCCGTTTTACCCTCAGTCCAGCTCTTTTTCTTTTCATCAAGCTGACTTGTAAGCTCCTTTTCCTTATTGCGAAGCTCCGCCGCCTTTTCAAATTCCTGTGACTGCACTGCTTTTTCTTTTTGTTCGGCTATTTTCTTAATTTCTTCATCAAGCTCATTGAAATCAGGCGGTAAGGTCATTACGGAAATTCTCTTTTTTGATGATGCTTCATCAATAAGGTCTATTGCTTTATCGGGAAGAAATCTGTCGCTGATATATCTTGCGCTTAAATTAACTGCCGCTTCTATTGCACCATCGGTAATTGTTATCTTATGGTGCTCCTCATACCTTTCACGAAGTCCCTTTAGGATAAGAATTGCATCCTCCTTTGAAGGCTCGCCAACATTTACAGACTGAAATCTCCTTTCAAGAGCTGCATCCTTTTCAACATACTTTCTGTATTCATCTAGCGTTGTTGCACCTATAACCTGTATTTCTCCTCTTGAAAGTGCGGGCTTTAAGATATTTGCTGCATCTATTGCGCCCTCAGCCGCACCTGCGCCGATAATGGTATGAATTTCATCTATAAACAGTATTGTATCGGGATTTTTCTTTACAGCATCCATTACCGACTTTATTCTTTCCTCAAATTCGCCTCTGTACTTTGCACCTGCAAGCATTCCCGAAATATCAAGTGTGACAACCTTTTTTCCTTTTATGCTTTCTGGAACATTTCCGCTTGCTATTTTTATTGCAAGGCCCTCAACAACCGCCGTCTTACCGACGCCCGGCTCACCTATAAGGCAAGGATTGTTCTTTGTGCGTCTTGAAAGAATCTGAATTACTCTTTGCATTTCCTCGTCTCTGCCGATTACAGGGTCGATTTTGCCTTTTTTGGCTTTTTCAGTAAGGTCTGTGCCGTATTTTTCAAGCACGCCTTCTCCCTGTTTATCGTCTGCACCCGTGTAGGAATGTGCTCCTTTTGCATCGGGCTTTGCTCCGAGGTTTGACGTTATTTCCTCATACAACTTTGAAGGCTCGGCACCAATTTCTTCAAGAAGTCTGACTGCAACAGAATCTTTCTGTGAAAGAATACTAAGAAGTATATGCTCTGTACCTATAAAGGTTTGTCCCAAAGAGCGTGCAATTTCGCCCGACTGTTCAATTATATGCTTGGTTCTCGGCGTAAGCTGAAACTCCGTCACAGAGCCGCTGTCTCCAACGCCCTGAGATTTAATTACAGCATCCTGCATTTTACTAAAGGATACGCCTTTCGCCTCAAGAAGTCTTGATGCTATTGAGTTCCCTTTATATAGAATACCAAGCAGAATATGTTCACTGCCTATATAGTTATGTCCCAGCTTTGAAGCAAGGTTCGGCGCTGCATTAAGTGCGCCCTGTGCGTTTTCCGTAAATCTTCCTGCCATTTATATCACATCCTTTTTGCTATTATACCATGGCATTATTCAAAAAAATGTCTTATTATGTCGGCTCTGTACTTATCTCTCATATCGCCATTTACCGCATCCTGAAATCGGCTTGCTATGTGGTTTGGCATTATTTCAAACAGAAGCTTTATAAGGTTTTTATCCTTTACTTCTGGTATAATTCCGCAGCTTGCCGCAAGTCTTACATTGGATATAAGCTTTGCGCTTTCGGCGGTATCGATTTTTCTAGCATATCTTAACGCGCCGTACGAGCGCCACAGGGTATCTGAAAGGCTCTTTGAGGTGTCGCCTTCAAGCATTTTTTTACGCATTTCTCTTTCACGCTCAACAACGTGGTTAACTGCACTTTTCAGCTTTTCTATGGTATCTGTTTCGCTTATGCCCAAAGTAACCTCGTTTGATACCTGATAAAGATTTCCCTGTGCATCGCTTCCTTCGCCGTAGATTCCTCTTACCGTAAGTCCGATTTTATTTAAGGTAGCTACGGTATTTTTAATATATCCAAGTGCCGACAGCGCTGGCAGATGAAGCATCACAGACACTCTCATACCTGTACCTAAATTTGTGGGACAGCTTGTAAGATAGCCAAGCTTTTCATTGAAGGCTATTTTTGTTCCCTTTGCAATTGCATCATCCGCTTTATTTGCTTCTTCATATGCTTTTTCTATCATAAAGCCTGGGAAAATTGCCTGTATTCTAACGTGGTCCTCCTCATTTAACATAACTGCTAGATTTCCCTTCTCATCGGTAATAAGTAGTCTGTAAAGGCGGCTATCGGTTGAAAAATCAGGGCTTATTATATGCTCCTCGACAAGACAGCTGTTATCGGTGCCAGCTTTCATTTCAACGGTTTCAAGCTTTCCACCATAATTACTGATAAGGGCGTCTTTGATTTCAAGAGCCGCTTTTTTAGACATTTCGCTATCCATTTTATTTGGAAAAGGATACCGTGAGAGGTTTCTTGCAAGACGGACACGTGTACTTACAACAACGTCGTCGGTATATTTTATATCATCGTACCACTTACTCATTTACTTTTTCTCCCCGTCTATATTTTGTCCGCCCTTTTCAAGGCTACGTATTTCATCTCTGTACTGTGCCGCTTTTTCGTATTCCTGCTTTTGTACGGCTTCACTGAGCTTTTCTTTTAGTGCCTCTAGCTTTTGTTCAACCGTTTCCTGCTTTTGAAAGCCCTCGGGGACCTTTCCACAGTACACGGTATTGCCGTGTATTCTTTTAAGAGTCGGGTACAGCAGTCCTTCAAAGGTTTCATAGCACTTTTCACAGCCCATTTTTCCGCCGTGTACAAAGTCGGCGTATCTCATTCCGCAGCCCTTGCACACCGCAAAGGCAGGTTCGGGTTGCTTTCTTGAACCCAAAAGCTCGCCGAAAAGCCCGCCCAAAAGTGCATCTGCTGAGTTATCAAAAAAGCTTTCATCCATATTTACGACACCAAACATATCGGATGTCTTGCTCTTTGCTCCAACACCGTATTTTTCGGCACAGTCATTACAAAGGTATTTTTCCGTCACGCTTCCGTTGACGCTTGATTTATAGTGAATTGTTGCTATATTTTTGTTGCAAACCTGACAAAGCATTTTTCATTCTCCCTTTCGTCATTACTTAAGAGTCAGTACAAGGCTTTTCATTATATCTGCTCTCACGGCATCACGTCCGCTTCCAAGTACAATCTTGGATAGTGATGTGTCGCCTACTGCATTTAACATCAGCTTAAGCTCTCTTTCAGTCATAATTCCGTTATCATAAAGTGCAATAAGTATTGCTCTTGCGCTTGAAGCATCAATGGATGCGCCTATTGCATTAAGGGCGTGCATCAGAATTGCCGCGTTTCCGTCAAAGCTGATTTTGGAAATTTTTATATATCCTCCGCCTCCACGCCTGCTTTCTACAATGTAGCCTCTGTCAGTATTGAATCTCGACGATATTACGTAGTTTATCTGACTTGGTACACAGCCCACATCCCCTGCAAGCTTATTTCTCTGCAATTCAAGCTCGCCACCGTTTTCCTCAAGCATTCTTTCTATTATTCTTGCGATTTGCTCGCTCATCGGATTACCCATTTTTCACTCTCCTTTGCAAGAACTTTGACCTTTCCTGACCTTGCAACTATATTATAGCGATTTGGTCAAAGAAAGTCAAAGTCAATAAAAGTCAAATTTAGGTCAAAAACAAGCAAAACTGCATCATTTTCTTAAAATTTCTCGCTGATTTTAATTATTTCTCATTATTTTGAATTTTTGACTTTTGTGAATAACGACTGGGTTTAGGACGGAAGGTCAGAGAATTTTCCTCATCGGGATTATTATAAAGATTTTCTTCAGGAACAGGTATCGGACGGTCATCTGAGGTGTTGAGAAGAGAAAATTTTGAAAATTTTTTCATTTTTGCCTCCTAAATTTATAGAAAGTTCTTTATTATTCATAATAATTATGTTATAATAATAAAAAAATATACTTAAAAGTCAGGAAATTGATATATGAATAACAATGAAAGACAACCGGGAAAGCAGGGCGGTAACCGTGTTTCACCAAACTCCGTTTCCCGTGAAAATGCGATAAATGCCGAAAGGCAGCGTCATGAAGCTGTACGCAGAAGAAAGCAGCAAAAGCTGATTCGTGAGCGTATTTTTGCCATCGGCTCTTTTTCGTTAATTGGTTTTATTCTTTGCCTTTTTGCTCTCACTGTATGGATGCATACTGATTTTGCAAAGAACAACAACGATACAGACTTACCGTTGAAATTAACTTTAGCAAACGGACAAACTGAGGTGCTTCCCGAAAACAACTACTTTTTCAGGAATGGCGAATATTACGTTTCGGTTACTGCTCTCTGTGACAAAGCAGACTTTACACTTCACGGAAATGCGGTAAACAGCATTACTCTGAAGGTAACCGACGACGACAGCATTACCTTTGACATAGGAACACCCAATGCTATGTGTGCAAACGCGTGGTGTGTTATGTCAAACCGTTCTTATTTTGAAAGAGAGCAGTTGTTTATTCCCGTTTCCTTCTTTGTTTCCTTCTTTGATGGTGTAAAGTCAGAGTACAACAAAAAGGGCGGAGCTAAGGGCTTTGACTTAATTTTTGAAGAAGGCTTTTCACTTTCCCACTCACGTGACGACGGCACTATTCCCCTATCCTATGACGTTATTACAGAAAGAAAAGCAACTGCAGCTCCAAAATTTATTAGCGACCTTTCGGATTACGAAATGTATATGAATCCCGAAAACCGTGACGAATATCTTTTCCTTGTAAACGAAAGCCACCCTCTTTCAAGCTCATACATCCCCGACGACCTTGAAGGTGTTGTCAACACAAGAGGCGACAGAGCACGTCAGAAATTACGTCTTTATGCTGCGAAAAGTCTTGAGGCTATGTTTATTGAAATGAGAGCTCACGGCTACACCGATGTTTCGGTCACAAGCGCATACAGAAGCTACGCCTATCAGTCACAGCTGTTTGACAGCAGAGTCCAGGCTCTTGTTTCTACCTTGGGAGAAAGCGGTGCACGTGACAAGGTTAAGCAGGGAACGGCAGTCCCCGGCTCCAGCGAGCATCAAAGTGGGCTTTGCGCAGACCTTCATAATCTTCCTGCCGCAAGCGAGGCTTTTGCCGCACAGGATGCTTACAGGTGGTTATATGCAAACTGTGCAGAATTCGGTTTTATTTTAAGGTATCCCAAGGACAAGACTAGCATTACGGGCATTATGTTTGAGCCGTGGCACTACAGGTATGTTGGACGCTACCACGCAAGAAAAATTATGGACAGCGGTGTCTGTCTTGAAGAATATATGGAAGCGTTAAATCTTAATTAGACTATAATATCAAAAGCTGTCTTTACCGAGGTGAAGACGGCTTTTTTATGCACAACGGCACCGAAACATTTTCATCAAAGTATAGCTATTTTCATTTTATTTTTACGAGACTGTTCAATGTCACATATCCTTGAGGATTACTTCGCATAAGTTCCCATATAAAACCGCCCGCAAGGCTATACTCCTCTATAAGCTTAATCTTTTCTTCAAAGCTTCTTGCATCCTCAAACCACACCTCGTGCTGTTTTTCTTCATCATCGGTATAAAAAAAGTAAGGAGCCTTTGAATAGCTATCAAAGCCTATTTCGGCACCGTACCTTCTTGCAATATCCACCGCCTGAATGTTTGAAATTGTTTCTGCCTCGGTCACTCCCGCTACAAAGGGCAAAGTCCAGTCATAGCCGTAATTGGATATTCCAAGGAGTATTTTTCCGCGTGGTATTTCTGTAACGGCATAGTCAAGCACACGTCTTACAGACGGGATAGGTGCTATTGCAAGAGGAGGCCCATACTTATATCCCCATTCATAGGTCATTATCAGAACATAGTCGGCATATCTTCCAATTCCCTCATACTCAATCCCCTCATACAGTATTCCTCTTTGCTCACGGCTTGTTTTTGGAGGAACGGCAACTACAAGAATTTTATCAATCTCATCAAGTCTTTCTGACAAAATTGCAAGAAACTCCACATAGTTTTCCCTCTGTGACAACGGAAGAAACTCAAAATCCACATCAACTCCGTCATAGCCTTTTTCCAACACAGCCATCACAACATTATTTATCAGATTACTGATCGAGTCGGTGTTTTCAAAAAGCTGTACAGGAAGATTACTGTCAAAATTTCCTTCCTCAGTAAGTGTGGAAAGGTGCATAAGAGGTTTAATGCCACGCTTTCTTGCCGCATTTATTATATATTCATCTTCAGCCACAACAAGGCTTCCGTCAGGCGTAAAGCCATAGGTAAAGGGCATTATGTAGGTAAGATAGTTTATAACCTCATATAGTCTGTCGTTGCTGATAAAATCGTAGGCATAGCCACCAAGAATTATTTCCTCCGACGGCTCATCTTCGTACTTTAAAACCACCTGCGAAAGCGAAGGTACTTCTTGTCTTCCGCCGAGGAAAAAGTTATTTCTGTACAGAGTTTTTTCACTCACTCCCGTTTCAGCTGAAACGTAAGAAACATCCGTTGAGCGAACGGCATCAAAGACCTGTGAAGGCTTTACTATAACAAGGCTTTGCCCCGTCACAAGACTGTCATCCTGTTCAAGCCCGTTATCTGACATTATTTTTTCCGACAAAATCCCATACTGACGTGAAAGGGAAAACACGCTGTCTCCCTTATTTACTGTTATTATCACATTCATCACCGATAAAGCATATGTTTTTTTCGCGCAAATTATTACAATGCAGTCAACTTGAACAAGCTTTCCCTCATACAATAACAGTACTACATACAAAGGGTGATTCTATGATTTCACAGTTAATTTCGGGCATTTTCTTTTTATTTTTACGTGTTACGCCGTCAGCCTCTTTTCCTCCGCCACTCACAAAAGCCGAGGAAGAAAAGTATTTCGCCCTCACAAGAGAAGGCGACGAAAAAGCAAGAAGTATTCTGATAGAACGCAATCTGAGACTTGTCGCCCACATTGCAAAAAAGTACTCCTATCCCGGCTGTGACAGCGACGACATAATCTCGGTGGGCACAATAGGACTTATAAAGGCAATCGACACCTACAGGCAAGGCTCAGGCACTCGCTTTGCAACCTATGCCGTCAAGTGCCTGCAAAACGAAATACTTATGTATTTCCGTTCACGCAAAAAATACACCGCAGAAACGTCCATAAACGACATTCTTGACACAGACAAGGACGGAAACCCCTTAACCTATATGGACATTTTAAGTGTGGAAGACGACATTGCCGACAGAATAGACACAAAGATTAAAACGGAAAAGCTCATGAAATGCATAGAGACGCATCTTAGCAAACGTGAAAAGCAGATAATTTTTATGCGCTACGCCCTGGGCTTTGGCAAAGCGATGACACAAAGAGAGGTTGCTACAAAGCTTGGGATTTCAAGAAGCTATGTTTCGAGGATTGAAAATACGGCGATTGAAAAGCTGAGAGATTGTTTTAAAGCTTAAAACATTGACAAAGCTTTTTTACTGTGGTATAATCTAGTAGAAAATACAGGTAAGAAGGTAATTGGTTTGAAAAAAGTAATGCTGGTAT
This sequence comes from Eubacteriales bacterium, assembly GCA_045646465.1. Lineage (GTDB taxonomy): Bacteria > Bacillota > Clostridia > Oscillospirales > CAG-382 > UMGS1387. The sequence continues at coordinate 9,183 of JAZRKT010000031.1, forward strand.
TCGGCACACGTCCCGAAGCCATTAAAATGTGTCCTCTTGTCAAAGAGCTCAAGTCCAGAAGCGGAATAGATACCAAGGTTTGTGTTACAGGTCAGCACAGACAGATGCTTGACAGCGTGCTTAACACCTTCGGTGTTGTTCCCGACTACGACTTATCCATTATGAAGGACAAACAGACCTTATTTGACATAACGGTGGGCATACTTTCGGGTATAAAGGAAGTGCTTGACAAGGAAAAGCCCGATGTTGTTCTTGTTCACGGCGACACCTCAACTACCTTTGTTACGGCTCTTGCCTGCTTCTATTTACAGATTCCCATAGGCCATGTTGAAGCAGGTCTCAGAACATACAACGTATATTCTCCATATCCTGAAGAATTCAACAGACAGGCTGTAAGTATCATTTCAAAATTCAACTTTGCTCCTACGGAAAAAGCAAAGGAAAACCTCCTTAAGGAAGGCAAGGACCCCTCAACAATTTATGTTACGGGCAACACCGCAATAGATGCTCTCAAAACAACCGTAAAGGATGACTATACACACGAACAGCTGGAATGGCTGAGTGACTCAAAATTTATTCTCATCACAGCTCACAGACGCGAAAACTTAGGCGAGCCTATGCACAATATGTTCAGAGCCATCAGAAGAATTATCGACGAAA